>NZ_JAIUHJ010000027.1:0-82316 GCF_020165105.1 Mesorhizobium sp. CA5
GAACGCCCACGGTTGCCGATAGGCATCGACAACATCGTCATCCGGCACTTAACCGTGGGCGAGGCGAAGGTCGACCTGAATTTCCAGCGCGTCGGCGACCGGGTCGTCTGCTATCTCGGCGAGCGGCACGAGGGCCTAGTGCCGCTGGTCGTTCGCTCTTAGCAACCGGGACAGCAGGGCCTGCTATCGATGCTCACTGTAGCATCCAGGTGCTGCTGGTGATGTCTCGCAGCCTCCTCTTGAACTGAAAAGAGCTGCTTCCAATCTTTTCTCTTGTCCCCAGCCGGGCGTGCAGGTGTTCGAATATTAGCGGTGCATCTGCGGAAATGACCAACGGGGTCAGTTGTTGAAGGGAGGTCACTATGGAAAGTGATGCTTTCAAGCAGTCAGTTTTCGTAGGGGAGAATGGCTACATCCAAAAGATCGACTGCGTGATGGATGCCATTGAGTTTTTGGAAGAATGGCCTGTGGAGAGACGCGGCCTGCTTCACGCGGCGGCCTGCGAGGCGTGCTACTCGGCCTATGACGGTCGGAAACCAGTCGAGGCCGCGCACAAGACCTTTATGACTTGGGCCCGCAAGGTTGGCGTTATCGAGGAGGTGCCCACAGCACCGCCGTGGATGACTGGGCCAAAGATCAGCAACGCAGAGCTCTTGGGAGGGGCTCGAAAGGGCTCCTCGTCAGGCGCAGCTTGCGACGAAACGCGCCGGAGCGAAACGCAAACGTCGGCGCGGATCCCCTTCTGACCTGCCGGCCATCCCCCCTCAAGCGGCGAGGTTACGCGCCCTTCCCCGTCGCGATGAAATGCGGGTTGGCGAAATCGCTGTCGCTGGCCTGGTTACGCTTGCCGTAGATCAGCGGCTCGCCGTCTAGTGTCCGCGTCATGCCACCAGCGGCGCGCAGCACTGCGTCGCCGGCGGCCGTGTCCCATTCCATGGTGCGGCCGAAGCGCGGATAGACGTCGGCTTCCGCCGCGGCGAGCAGGCAGAATTTCAATGACGAGCCGATCGAAACGATCTCCGCGGCGCCGAGATCGCGGATGAATTCCTCGGTTTCCGGCGTGTTGTGCGAGCGGCTTGCCACGACCGCGAGCGGCGTGCCCCCTGCCCGCACCGTGATCGGCCGGCGGCCGGCGATGCGATAGTCGGCATCGACCTCCAGCGCCTCGGCCTTGCCGGGTCGCCCGGAGAAAAAGCGTCCCGTGCACGGCGCGAAAACGACGCCGACTTCCGGAACGCCATGGCGGATCAGCGCGATGTTGACGGTGAAATCGGTGCGGCGGTTGACGAATTCCTTGGTGCCGTCGAGCGGATCGATTAGGAAGAAGGCGCCGTCGAGATCGGGCGTTGCAATTCCCGCTGCGACCTCCTCCTCGGCCACGCAGGGGATGTCCGGATAGGCGGCGCGCAGGCCGGCCAGGATGATCTTCTCGCTTTCGCGGTCGGCTTCCGTTACCGGCGAAGAATCGGCCTTGCTGTCGACGGCGCAGCCTTCGTGGAAGACGCGCATCACCTCGCGCCCCGCTTCCAGCGCCAGGCGCTCGAAGACGCCGAGCATCGCCTCGTCAGATGCCGCCGCCATTGTCATACTGCTCCTCGGCAATGTCGCGCTCGGTCAGCCAGCGTTCCAAGGCTTCCGCCATCTCCTGCGGGCTCCTGCCCAGAGTCTGCAGGTGAATTTCCGGGTTCTCCGGCGTCTCATAGGGAGAATCGACGCCGGTGAAATTCTTGATCTCGCCGCTCAAGGCGCGCGCGTAGAGGCCTTTCGGATCGCGGCGGGCGCATTCCTCGAACGGGGTGTCGACGAACACCTCGACGAACTCGCCCTCGGCCATCAGCTCGCGTGCCATGCGCCGCTCGGCGCTGAAGGGCGAGATGAAGGAGACGATGACGATCAGGCCGGCATCGGCCATCAGCTTGGCCACCTCGGCGACGCGGCGGATGTTCTCCACGCGGTCGGCGTCGGTGAAGCCGAGATCGCGGTTGAGGCCGTGGCGGACATTGTCGCCGTCGAGGATGTAGGTGTGGCGGCCGGACGCGAACAGCTTCTTCTCGAACAAATTGGCGATGGTCGACTTGCCTGAGCCGGAGAGCCCGGTGAACCAGAACACGGCCGGGCGTTGGTTCTTCAGGTCGGACCGGCCGCGCTTGCCGACATCGAGCGACTGCCAGTGGATGTTTTCGGCACGGCGCAGCGAATGCAGGATCATACCGGCGCCGACGGTGGCGTTGGTGATGCGGTCGATCAGGATGAAGGCGCCGGTGGTGCGGTTTTCGGCGAAGGGATCGAAAGCGATCGGCGCGCGCGTCGACAGGTTGCAGACGCCGACCTCGTTGATGTCGAGCGACTTCGCCGCCTCATGCGCGAAATCGTTGACGTTGACCCGGTATTTCAGGTCGGTGACAGTCGCGCTCACCTGGTCGGTTTCGGTGCGCAGGATGTAGGAGCGGCCGGGCAGCAGCGCCTGCTCGTCGAACCAGACGATGTTGGCGGCGAACTGGTCGGCGACCTGCGGACGCGCGGCCGGCGACACCAGCAAGTTGCCGCGCGATACCTCCACTTCGTCCTCGAGGACGAGCGTGATCGCCTGGCCAGCGACCGCCTGCTCGAGGTCGCCGCCTTGCGCGACGATGCGCTTGACTCGGGACGCCTTGCCGGATTTCGCGACGACGACCTCGTCTCCTTCAGAGACGGTGCCCGAGGCGATGGTGCCGGCAAAGCCGCGGAAATCGAGGTTCGGACGGTTCACATACTGGACGGGGAAGCGAAACGGCAGCTCGACGGCGGCCTCGTCGACAGACACGGTTTCCAGATGCTCGATCAGCGACGGCCCGGAATACCAGGGCGTGCGCTCCGAGCGGCTGGTGACGTTGTCGCCAAAGCGCGCCGACATCGGGATCGGCGCGACGCTCATGAAGCCCAGTTCCTTGGCGAATTCGCCGTAGTCGGCGACGATCCGGTCGAACACGGTCTTGTCGAAGCCGACGAGGTCGATCTTGTTGACCGCAAGCACGATATGCCGGATGCCGAGCAGCGAGGCGATGATGGAGTGACGCCGGGTCTGGCGAAGCACGCCCTGGCGCGCGTCGATCAGCACGATCGCGAGATCGGCGGTAGAGGCGCCCGTCGCCATGTTGCGCGTGTACTGCTCGTGGCCGGGCGTGTCGGCGACGATGAACTTGCGCTTCGGCGTGGCGAAGAAGCGATAGGCGACATCGATGGTGATGCCTTGCTCGCGCTCAGCCTCCAGCCCGTCGACCAGCAGCGCGAAGTCGATGTCGTCGCCGGTGGTGCCGTGCTTGCGCGAATCCTTCTCGAGCGCGGCGAGCTGGTCCTCGAAGATCTGCTTGGTGTCGGAGAGCAGCCGGCCGATCAGCGTCGACTTGCCGTCGTCGACCGAGCCGCAGGTGAGGAAGCGCAGCAGCGACTTCTTCTCCTGCGCGGCCATGTAGTCGCGGATCGAATCGGTCGGGGCGAGGCTCTTGGCCATCATGTGGCGCATTATCAGAAATACCCTTCGCGCTTCTTCTTTTCCATGGAGCCGGCCTCGTCGCGGTCGATAAGGCGGCCCTGGCGCTCGGAGGTGCGTGCGGTCAGCATCTCGCCGACAATGGCTTCCAGCGTGTCGGCATCCGACTCGATCGCGCCGGTCAGCGGATAGCAGCCCAGCGTGCGGAAGCGCACCAGGCGGTTCTCGACCGCCTCGCCGGGATGCAGTTGCAGGCGGTCGTCATCCTTCATGATGAGCATGCCGTCGCGCTCGACCACCGGCCGCTCCTTAGCGAAATAGAGCGGCACGATCGGGATGTTCTCCTGCAGGATGTACTGCCAGATGTCGAGCTCGGTCCAGTTGGACAGCGGAAAGACGCGGATCGATTCGCCCGGCGCGATGCGGGTGTTGAAGATCTTCCACATTTCCGGCCGCTGGTTCTTCGGGTCCCAGGCATGCTGGGCGTTGCGGAAGGAAAAGATGCGCTCCTTGGCGCGCGACTTCTCCTCGTCGCGGCGGGCACCGCCGAAAGCGGCGTCGAAGCCATATTTGTCGAGCGCCTGGCGCAGCGCCACCGTCTTCATGACATGGGTGTGGGTGTTGGAACCATGGTCGAACGGATTGATGCCGTCGCGCACGCCGTCCTCGTTGACGTGGACCAAAAGGTCGAAGCCTAGCTTCTGCGCCATCTGATCGCGAAAGGCGATCATCTCGCGGAACTTCCAGGTGGTGTCGACATGCAGGAACGGGAAAGGCGGCTTGGCCGGATAAAAGGCCTTCATCGCCAGATGCATCAGCACGGAAGAATCCTTGCCGACCGAATAGAGCATCACCGGCTTGGAGAAAGACGCCGCGACCTCGCGGAAGATGTGGATGGATTCGGCCTCGAGCCGCTGCAGATGCGTGAGCGCGATATTCATGGGGCGTCGAGCGTTCTCTCGTGCCGTGGAGCGGAAATCTTGCATCGCAGGGGCAATCCGATGCCGCCCAGGCGCAGATTTCACTTCAGACAAACTGTTTCGTGCGGGCGTTCTAACAGATCGGTGCCGCCGATAACAATGCAAGACCGGCACGGCGCGCGGTGATTGGAGAACGAATTTTCCAAACACGCCCGGCAAAGCGGAAAATCCTGCCGGAGCCATCGAAAACGCTTAGCGGGAAAAGCCGTGGCGCCTAGACAATTCGGGAACTCGCCGGACCGGGGGATTTCTGTCGCAACATTGTCGACCGCACTATCGCGGATCGGCGCCAGCCGCTATATGGGCTCGGGGTACGGGCAAGGCGCGGCAAACGGAGACCGGCGAGGCGGCCTTTGGCTGGCTCCATGGATCCGGGCGCAACCTGGAATTGCGAAGCAAGCATTTGAACCCGTCTACAACGCTCCGGCGCCATCTCACGCCCGCACAGATCAACATCTATTTCTCGATCGTCTGCTTTTTTTCGCCGCCGGTGCTTGGATCGCTGGTCAGCATCGCCTTCAATGCCGGTGGCGTGTGGTCGGCGATGCTGGTCGCCGCGAAGCGGCGACGCTTCAATATCGACCGGCCGATGCTCGCCGTCACGGCGGCGATCTATGCCTATTGCGCGGCCATGGTTCTCGCTTCGATCGTCAACGGCACGCTGGCTGCCGATTTGCGGTTCTTCCTGCCGTTGATCACCTTCCTGCTTTTCCCCCTCTCCTATTCGACGTGGAGCATCACCGAGAAGACCGCGCTGGCACGCATCGCCATTCTGGCCAGCACCGCGGCCTGCTTCGGCGCGCTCGCGATGGCCGTGTTCCAGTCCCACCGGCTCGGTGTGAGGGCGGAGGGCGGCGCCGGCAATCCAATCGTCTTCGCTACCGTCACGTGCCTTGCCGCCGTGACATGCCTTGCCGGCGCGCTGTCAGGCATCGAGAAACGCTGGAAGCTACTGGTCCTGGCAGCGATAGCCGGAGCCCTGGCGATCGTCTATTCGGGATCGCGCATGATCTGGGTGGCCATACCGGTTGCCGGCATCGTCGTGCTTCTCATCAACCGCCGCCGGTTTACCGGCGCCAGCGTGGCGCGCTTCGTGGCGATCGGCGTCGTGGTCGCCCTTGTGATTGCCGCCATCGGCTCTCGCGTCATCCTGGACCGGGCCGATTTCCTGGTCAGCGACTGGGATGCGCTGAATGCCAATGGCGACCATTCGACCGCGCTCGGCTTGCGCGTGGCGATGTGGGAAATCGGTTTTGCCGCGTTTCGCGAGATGCCGATTTTCGGCCACGGCATCTCGGCAAGCCGGGCGCTGATGAAGCACGGCTTGCAGGACCAGTTCGGCCTACAGCAGGGTTTCAGCCATTTCCACAACGGCTTCCTGACGGCGCTGGTCGAGGCCGGCCTGCTGGGGGCATTGGCCCTGGCGTCGATCTTCGTCGTTGCCGCACGGAACGCGGCACGGACGCTGCGCCGCAGCGCCGATCCGGTGGAGAGGTTCGGCGCGACGATGATCCTGGTCGCCGTCATCACCTATCTCACCGGCGGAATGGCCGGAATCCTGGTCGGCCACGATATCCTCGACGCGACGCTGATGGTGTTCCTGATCTCGGGAACCTACCTCGCTTCCGGACGGACGATAGAACCGACCGGAAAAAGCGCGCCCACCATGGCGCCGGGCGCCAGCCCGCAACCATGAAGGTCCTGGTCACCGGCGCGACGGGCTTCATTGGACGCCGGATCGTCAGCCGGTTGAGCGAGGCCGGATTCGACATACGGATCGCATCGCGCCTGCCGCAGCGGGTTGCAGGCGAGGACGATGCCGTCGCGCTGCCCGCTGCCGATGCACCGCAGGAGGCCTTTCTGACCCTGATGCGTGACGTGACGCATGTCGTCCACTGCGCGGCGCTCAATAATGACCGCAGCGCCGGCGCGGCCGACTTGCGAGCCGTCAACGTGACGCTGACCGGACAGCTCGCCCAGGCCGCCGCCACGCGCATCGACGGGCGCTTCGTCTATCTCTCCTCGATTCGCGCCGTGGTGGGCGCAAGGTTCAGCGGCACGATCGACGAGGCCACGCCCCCTGCCCCGCAATGCGCCTACGGGCGCTCCAAGCGCGAAGGCGAGATCGCAATGCTGGAGGCTTTTGCAACGGCCGGACGCGCCGGCGCGACGGCGCTGCGGTTGGCGCCGGTCTATGGCGAAGGCATGAAGGGAAATCTGCGCGGGCTGATGCGGTTGGCCGCCACCGGCCTGCCGCTGCCGACAGCCGCTCTGACGGCGGTTCGTTCGCTCGTCTCGCATGACGCCGTGGCCGGCGCCGTGACGCATCTTTTGAGCCGTCCCACGGCGCCGCTTCCAACTTATGTGCTGGGCGATGCTTCGCCGGTTGCGGTGTCCGAAATCGTCACCGCGTTCCGGCGCGGATATGGCCGGCCGGCCCGGCTTCTTCCCGTGCCGGCCTGGCCGTTCCGAATGCTGACCACGCTCAGCGGCAGACGGGCCGCGTGGCAAGCTCTGGTGGCGACGCAGGTCTGCGATTCGTCGTTGCTTGCGTCGGAAGGCTGGGAACGGGAGGCCGACACACTCGGCCGGCTTGAAGAACTGGCGCGACAGAGGAGCCGTTCGCCGCTTCCGTGAGCGGTGAACCGCTCTATGTGCGGAAGAACGTGCCCAGCAATATCTTGAGGTCCAGACCGGTCGAGGCGGCCTTGATGTAGGCCGCGTCGGTTTCAGCGCAAAGTCTTGGATCGGACATGTCGATGCCCTTGACCTGCGCCAGCCCTGTGATGCCTGGAAGTGCTGCCAGCACGCCCAGTTCCTTGCGCCGTTCGATCAGTTCCGCCTGCGTCGGCAGGCATGGACGAGGACCCACAAGACTCATCTCGCCCTTCAGCACGTTCCAGAGCTGCGGCAGCTCGTCGATCTTGGTTGCGCGCAGAACCTTGCCGACCGCGGTGACCGAACCGGACGGCGCCTCGTGGGTGGGCAAGGAAGGGGTTTCCCGATACATGGTGCGCAGCTTGTGACAGGCGAAGAGGGCTCCTCCCCGGCCGACGCGGATCTGCGAGAAGATGGCGGGGCCGGTCGACGTCGCCCGGATCGCCAGCATCGCGACAAGCAGGACCGGCGACGCCAGCGCCAGCATCGGAACGGCGACCGCCAGGTCGAGCGCGCGCTTTGCCGTCATGGCTCAGATCCGGCGCCAGAGGAAAGCGACATAGAGCCCGACCGTGCCCATGAATGTCTGCCGGTAGACACCGCTTTTGCCGAGCAGGCCGAAGCGCCTGAGGATATTGCCCTTGCGTGCCCTGATGAACAGGCGAAGGCAAAGCGCTGCATCGCGCGCGATGAGGTCGCGGTTGACGGCTAGGCCGCGCAGATTGGTGTCCGTCCAGGTGGCGAACTGGCCCTTGAACAGACGGCCCAGCCTTGAAAACCTCGCTTTCCATGAAACGTTGGCGCCGACGAGGTTTGCCGCGTGCTGGCGGTATCTGACCAGCGGCCGCGGCTCGTAGCGGACTTTGCCGCCGGCGGCGGTGACGATGAGATAGGCCCACCAGTCATGGCTGACGAATTCGGTTCTGGCCGACGCTTTTGCCAGAAGGTCGCGCGCCTTGCGGTTGAAGAGCATGGTGTTGCCGCCGGCGATGCTTTGCACCAGCGCGTTGCGGAAGGACGGCGGGCGGCGAAAGAGCGGCGAGTAGCCGGCCGGAGCGCCGGCCTCAGAGATAGTCGCCGTGCGCGAGCAGAACAGGAGCGGCGTTTCCATGTCCTCTCCCTCCATCCAGCGGATGGCGGCCTCCAGCCGATCCGGCTCCCAGACATCGTCCTGGTCGCAAAAGGCGTAGCAGTCGGCATCGATGCGCGGATCGAGGATCATGGAGCGGAAATTGGCGGCGAAGCCCCTTCGCGGGCCCTGCAAAAGTGTCAGCGACCCCTTGGTCCAGCGCGATCGCCACGCCTCGACGATCGCGGCCGTGGCGTCCGACGAGCCGTCGTCGGAAACCCAGAGATCGACGAGCGGCCAGGATTGCGTAGCCAAGGATTCCAATTGTTCGCCGATATAGGCCGCGCCATCCTTCGTGCCCATGAGAACGGCCACGCGCTGATCTTTTCTGGTCACGGCTTTGGAATCACTTGCCCGCGAGGTGCTTGAAAGGTTTTCAATATCTAATTGCGGGCCCGCGGCAAAGTTTTAACCGACCTGCCCGGCCGCTTTCGGCACCGCCTCTTCGCGCACGCCGCCCATGTCTTCTTCCGCCCGATAGAGCCCGGCCAGGATGGCAAGTGCCGCGGTCTTGTCGCGAGCTTGCATCGCGGCCGCCAGCGCCGGCAGGGCCGCCTCAATCCTCGGCCATTCGACGACGCCGGTCCTGAGGCCGAAGATCTTGGCGGTGTCGAGCTTGACCACCTCCTCGTTCTCGGCGTGCAGCGTCTCGTGCAGCTTCTCGCCTGGCCTGATGCCGGTGAAGCGGATCGGAATATCGGTGTAGGGGCTTTTGCCGGCCATGCGGATCATGGTTTCGGCGACTTCGAGGATCGGCACCGGCTTGCCCATGTCGAGCATGTAGATGGCGTAGTCGTCCTTGCCCTGGCGCTGCTCGGCATCGGCGGCCGACATGATGACGAGATCGACGGCCTCGGCCATGGTCATGAAATAGCGGGTCATGCGCCGGTCGGTGATGGTGACCGGCCCGCCGGCCTCGATCTGCGCCTGGAAGACCGTCGCCACCGAGCCGTTGGAGCCGAAGACGTTGCCGAAGCGCACGGCGATGAATTTCGTGCCCGAATGACGCAGATCAACGGGGCCGGCATGGCCGTTCGCCGCGCCGGCACGCGGTGGCGGCGAGGCCGCCTGGGCCTCATGCAGCGAGGACACGATCTGTTCGGCCGCACGCTTGGTGACGCCCAGCACCGAGGTCGGGTCGACGGCCTTGTCGCTGGAAATCAGCAGGAACTGTGGCACCCCGCATTCGGCGGCGATTTCGGCGCAGGCGAGCGTGCCGAAGACATTGGTCTCGATCGCCGCTTCCCAATTCTCCTCGAGCAGCGGCACATGCTTCAGCGCCGCGGCATGAAAGATAATCGCGGGTTTGAACTCGCTGACGAGGCGCGTCATGTGAGGCCGGTCGGCGACGTCGACGATGCGGCTGGTCAGCCGGTCGCGGTCGGCGTCGTCGGTCTGCTGATCGAGCTGGAAAATGCCGAATTCGGAATTGTCGGCCACCAGCACCGCCTCGGCGCCCAGCTCTAGCGCGCGCTTGACGAGCACGCGGCCGATGGAGCCGGCGCCGCCGGTGACCATCACGCGCTTGCCGCCGAGGAAGGCGCTGATGCGCGTGGTATCGGTGGCGACCGCCGAACGGCGCATGATGGTTTCCATCTCGACGGCATCCAGAACCAGCTTGCCGCCCTGCCCCAGTTCCGACAGGCCTGCAAACTGGACGACGGCGATGCCGCTGTGGCGGGCGACGCGCACCAGCTCGGCATAGTCTTCGATCTCGCGCTCGACCCCCTGGCCGAAGATCAGGAGGTCGAGGCTTTGCGTGCCTTTGACATAGTCTTCCAGCACCTCGACCAGGCGCGGTCGCAGCGCCACGACCGGAACGCCCTGGATCCGCGTGCCGAGCGGCGCGGCGCTCTCGGTGGCCATGATGCCGGCGATGGCGTATTCGGCGGGCTGAGCCGTGCGGGTGAAGCGCACGATCAGATCCGCCTCGCCCAGCCGGCCGATGAACAGCGCCTGCTTGGTCGAGGCATCGCCGGCGGCGCGGCGCAGGATGCGCCAGCTCGCGCCGTCGCGCAGGAAGCGATAATAAAGCCTGGGCGCGGAGATAATAGTGAAGGAGACCAGGAAGAAGACGATGAACTGGCGCTCGTTGAGGCCGGCGACCGGCTGGAAGAAGAAACGGAAGGCAAGCGAGGCCAGATAGAGCACCACCGTCAGGCTGCCGCAGCCCTTGAGGATGTTGAAGAAGTCGGGCGTGGAGGCAAAGCGCCAGACGGTGTTGTAGAGGCCGCTGGATCGGAACAGCAGATGGGCGATGAGCACGATGAGCGCCCAGCAGGCCAGCCCGCCGACGGAGAACGCGTCGAAGGAAAGCCGCGACTGCGAAAGGATGAGACTAAGCGCCACTGCGACCAGGACCATGACGAGATCCTGGACCATGATGATGGCGCGCCGCATCCTCGGTCGGAGTTCCGATACGGCTTCTACGTATGCGGTCATTGGGCAGTACTGACTCCAGGCGCGGGGGATACTATCAGAACGGCCGCGGACAAAACATCGCCCACCGCCACTTCAGATTGCAATCCCCAACCCCGTCACCCGGTTACCGCCTTAGCGCGGAGAGGGCGGGAGGGCTAGAGGTTTTTTGGGCAATATTCGATTGTGCGAATGATTTGACTTGAAGCCGGAATAACTCAGGCTGGATTGCCAGTCGTTCAGAGAAACTGTCAGGCCCCTAACAGGGGGAGCTAATAAATGTCACGATGTGACGATCCGGCTTCCATCATTGGCTTCAGCGAGCTCGGCGGGCGGTCGAGTGGAGTCGCTGACGGCGGTCCCGATCAGGTCTGCCGAAGCGGCATTGGCCAGCCCCTAGGCCCACAGCGTTCCCCAAAATGACGCCAGCCTGTTGCGACCGAGCCGGAATCTCAATAGTTGTGCATGCGGTTCTGGCTTCCGCTGTTTCCGCGATGCAAGTATTCTCGGTTGTTTTATATTAGAATTATCTGAATTTCCGAATGCTTTGCAGGCGAACACGCCGGAACGAAGAAGACACGCTGTCGAGTTGTCGATGATGAAGCCGAATGCCGTTCCGATGAATGATCTCAAGCGTCTGTACCAGCGCTATGAGGTTGAAATCGCGCGCGAAGTAGCAAGCACGCTGCGGTCCGGATGGTGGCTCAATGGCGCGGCAGGGAAGCGATTCGCAGCGAACTTTGCGACGTTTGCAGGAGCCTCGGATTGCATCCTCGTCGCAAACGGAACGGACGCCCTTGAACTCGCTTTACGCTCTATCGTCGGGCTTGGCGATGCGCATGGACGCGAGGTGATCCTGGCGGCGAATGCCGGGGGATATGCCAGTTGCGCGTGCTGGCACAACGACCTCATTCCACACTACGTCGATATCGAACCAGCCAGCCAACTTGCAAGCGTCCAATCGGTGCTGGAAGCGGTGAGCACCGACACGGCTGCGATTGTCGCTACCCATCTTTACGGCGGCGTGGTCGATGTACCTGCCATCCGGGCGGGACTTGTCAATGCCGGCATGTCGCACATCCCAGTCATCGAGGATTGCGCCCAGGCACATGGTGCTCGCATCAGAGGTGAAACGGCTGGATCACTTGGAGACATCGCCACTTTCAGCTTCTATCCCACCAAAAATCTCGGCGCGATGGGTGACGGCGGCGCGGTTCTCACCTCCAACCCAAGACTGGCGGACCGCGTTCGTCAGCTTCATCAATATGGCTGGAGTTCCAAATATCATGTGGCCCTGCCGGGAGGGCGCAACTCTCGCATGGACGAGGTTCAGGCCGCGATTTTGGATGTGCTCCTTCCGGACTTGAACAGCCGCAACGAACAACGCCGCAGCATCGTCAGCCGATTTAGGGCCGTCACCGGACGCCGGCTCAAATTCCTCGACGGCGGCAACGGCGCCGTCGCACACCTCGCGGTCCTGCTGTGTGACGACCGGGACGCATTCCGCACCTTCATGAAGGAGCGCGGCGTCGATACCGATGTCCACTATCCCGTGCTCGATTGCGATCAGGTTGGTTGGGCTGCCCTGCCCATGAAAGGGACCGAAAATCTTGCGATCTCCAGGGCAAGCATCAGTCGTCTCTGTTCCGTCCCGTGCTATCCGGACATGACGAATGATGAGGTCGAGCAAGTGTGCAGGGCCCTCAGCGACTGGGAGGCAATGTGACTGCGCGCTCTCTTGTTTTTCCCATTTACCGCAATGAGCCGAACATCCCTTCCCTGTTGCGGGCCGTCGCCGATTTCGACGCCATGTATGAGGGCGACATCGAGTTTGTTTTTGTCATCGATGGGTCGCCGGACCAGTCGGGCGGCCTGCTGGTCAGGGCCTTGAAGGACGCCAGCTACAAATACAAGATCATCTTTCACAGCCGGAATTTTGGTTCCTTCACGGCCATTCGGACGGGGCTTGAGCACGCATCCGGCAAACATGTGGCCGCGATGGCTGCCGACCTCCAGGAGCCGCCCGAGCTCATTGTCGAATTCTTTTCGATGCTCGAAAAGGACACGGCCGACGTCGTGTTTGGCCGCAGAACCGGCCGCGACGACCCCCTTCTGACACGCTTCCTGTCCCGGGCCTTCTGGAGCGTTTACCGCAGGCTGATTATGCCCAGCATGCCGAGCGGCGGGGTCGATATATTTGCCTGCAACCGCCAGGCGCTCAATGCGATCCTGTCAATCGAGGAGCCAAACAGTTCGCTTGTGGTTCAGCTGTTCTGGGTCGGATTCAGACGGGAGTTCGTGCCTTACCGGCGGCGCGAGCGGGAGCATGGGAAGAGTGCCTGGGGCATTGGGCGCCGGCTCAGATATATGATGGACTCGATCTTCTCGTTTTCCGACTTTCCGATCGTTTTCATACTCTGGGTAGGAATTGCGGGCTGCGTGCTCAGTCTTGTGTTTGCGGCAATCACCGTCGTCGCCCGCTTGCTTGGCAAAATCGACCCGGCCGGATACACGACGCTGGTGCTGCTGATCGCGGGGTTTGGATCAGCGATCCTCGCGGTGCAAGGCATCCTTGGCTGTTATCTTTGGCGGGCGGTTGAAAATACCAAATCGCGCCCATTGCGGATAATAAGCCGCATTGTCGACGGGACGTCCGCATGAACGACAAACCATTTTTTGTCCATGACCGCGGGATCTGCGAAAGCACGCGCGTCGGCAATGGCACACGCGTATGGGCGTTTGCCCATGTGCTCCCTGGGGCCGTGATCGGCGCGAACTGCAACATCTGCGATCATGTCTTCATCGAAAACGACGTGACCGTCGGCGATGACGTCACGATTAAAAGCGGCGTTCAGCTATGGGACGGCATTCGGCTGGGCAATCGCGTGTTCGTTGGTCCGAATGCGACCTTCACCAACGACCGCTTCCCGCGTTCGAAACACTATCCGGAGCAGTTTCTCCAGACGATCGTCGAGGACGGCGCGTCGATCGGGGCCAACGCAACAATCCTGCCCGGCATAACGATCGGCCGCCAGGCGATGATCGGCGCCGGCGCCGTAGTGACCAAAAACGTCCCGGCAAACGCCGTGGTGGTTGGAAATCCGGCCGTCATCGTCGGCTATCAGACCGGCCCGCAGGTCGAGCCTGTGATGACGCAAGCGGCCCCCGGCGCCGCGGGCGACAGAATGGCGCTGGGCGTCGGCGGATGCGAGCTCTGGCGGCTGCCGCACTTCAGCGACCTTCGCGGCGAGCTGGCCCCCCTCGAGTTCGGACACAACCTGCCTTTCAAGCCCTTGCGCTCGTTTCTCGTTTACGGCGTTCGTTCCGACAAGGTCAGGGGCGAGCATGCGCACCGCCAGTGCCACCAATTCCTGATTGCCACCCATGGCCGCCTGTCGGTGGTCGTCGATGACGGTCACAGCAGAAAGGAAGTGTCGCTGGCGGATCCCTCGGTCGGACTCTATCTGCCGCCCGGCGTGTGGGGCATCCAGTACAAGTTCCAGCCGGACACGGTCTTGCTGGTCATGGCCTCGCATCCATATGATGCAAGCGATTATATCAGGGACTATTCGGATTTCCTCGCTACGGTCAGGCCGGATGACCACTGACCGGATAGGCTCGGATGCGCTTCGTTTTCTTGCTGCGGGAGGACTGAACACCGCGCTGACGAGTGCCGTCTACTTTACTGGCTTGACGATCCTGTCGTCGGGCATTTCGTACACGATTGCCTGGCTGGCAGGCCTCGCATTCGTGATGGTGTTCTATCCGGACCGCGTCTTTCCTGGCGGGCGCACCAGCTTCGTGGATCGGCTGGCGGTCGGCGGCTCGGTCGCGGTGGTGTTTGTTGCCGGGTTGACAACCCTTCATCTTCTTGAGCGGGCGCTGCAAAGCCGAGCGGCGGCGTTCTTTGCAACACTTGTCGTCACCACGATGCTCAATTTCCTGGTTTCTCGATGGATACTGCGCAGACGATACTGATACGCCCCTCCTCGATCCGGGCGGCGTTGTCGGTGACCATGAAGCCGGCGATGGCGTATTAGGTTAGCAAGCCCACGCCCATTAAAGGGGCAATATATCCGAGGATGCGATCGGACCTAGCATGTTACTCGGCCGTATATGCAATGCGTCCAAAGCGGACTTCAACCGGTCATGAAGCATAAGCTTTATCATTCCGACATCGATTGGAGCTGGCTCCCAATCGACGTCGTCCAACTCATGCATCTGATATATCCGAGTCAGCCTTCCTAGCGAGGAAAAGCGTTCTTGATCTGAAGCGTGCCCAGCTTGATCATTAATTGGGTAAATCACCACAACAGGAATTCCCATCGCTATTGCGGGCAGCGCGCAATGCAGTAAGGATGTAACGATCAATTTCGCTCGCGTGCCATACTCTACCAGCAATTCGCTTGCCAGCTTCATGTTCTCTTCGAAATCGTTTGATCCGGAATAGTGAGAAACGAACGTGAAGGGCCCCAGAGTTTCGGGTATATAGTCAATTATCTGCCTATCTCTCGACACTACAAATATCTCATTTCTGTCGCCAAAAATCCTCCTATCTAAGGTTAGCGATAGACAGTTGCTCTCATAAGTCTCTATGCCTTTAGACCGAAGAAGCATCTCGGTATATATGTCTCTGCAGCCAATCGGTTGGAACGTCTTGAAATATTCGACACTCTCGGCGGACAAGAGCTCCGGGCTTTGAAACAGCCGAACATGAAACCCGATGAAAATCGGAAGAATTTTATCATTTGGCGGCCATTCTGAGCCATTCCGTTTGAACCAGCCGTTCATAAGCATCGGCACCCGCCCTGAATAGTCGTTCAGAACCGGAGCGGATCGAATTTCGTCGTCTCGGTCTAAGAAGACTTGCGGCCGAACTCCAAAGCGTCTCAATAAAAAGTTACCAGCTAGAATCTGGATGTGATCGCCCAGGTTCTCTGTTGAGACCTTCAGAGAAGCGAATGTCGTCTCATGAACAGATTGGTGCGCAATATCCAATGGTGAAGAGGAAGCAGTATCTGTTGTTACTGAGTCTGCCTCTTGGAGAGAGCCAAGTACACAAGTCAACAAACTGTCCGGCTTTACCTTATCGATCTCAATCCGATATGTTAGCTTGAATACGGGCGACGCCCAGTCCACCTTAGCGAACACCTTGCTGAAAGCCTCATAAATTCCAGCCGCTTGTATTGAGTGGGGGCCGTCTGCACTGATCTGAGGAACTTTTCGCCAATGGCGCCCGAATTCTCCGTCAACTTCGCAGAGATTTCTAAAGAGGTAGTGGAACCAAAAATAGGTATCCGCTCGACTGCGTCCTCTCCAGTAACTCAGAGTCTCCCTGCACCATAGAGACAGAAGGCGATTGCCAGGCTCCGACGCGAGAAACCAGCTTGAGAGAGGTCGATCAGCGGCAGGGCGAGCGAATGCGAAAAAACCCTCAACTAGTTTCTCAGGCAGCCAGTTATCTAAAGGTTGATTGCAGAATAGCGTAGCATCGACCCAAACTCCTCCATATTCGTGCAACAGAAGTATTCTTACAATATCAGACAGAGACGCGGCAGTCACTTGCTGATTGCCAAGGTCTATGTACTTACTTATTGATACGTACTCCTCTACGTTTGAGGCGTCAACGCACCTAAAATCCCAGCCAGGATTCTTCTCGATCCAACTCCTTAGACACCTCTTTACGATCTCAGGAGCCGATTGCTGACCTTGAAACCAACAAGTCCATATTATCCTATTCAATTTGATCGCCCATACTAGATGACCGAGTCTGCCCGTCTGCGTGATCGATTCCGGCACCGGTATAGAAATACGAAATGATATTTAAATCCACTATTCCGGCAAACGTGGCTTTTCCCTGAACGTTGACACGAAACATAAGTCCATCTTGGACGCGGTGGGCCATTATTCGTTCCCCGCTCTTCCGTTTTCCGGTGCCCGCATTAATGAAATAAACCCCAGGAGTCAGCGCACAATCAAACTCCATCCGCACAGTTACAGTCGATCCCGTCGAAATGTTTTGCTTTGGCCCTTCGATTAGGTTGGTGGCTGTACCTGCTAGCTCGATCCCACTGATCGTCTTTATAAGCATTCCAAAGGAAACATCCTCAGCGTCTTCCTCGTATGACACCTTGTACTCAAACATATATCGCCGACCACTTTGCAAGATGTTAACCGTCTTCAGGTTTTTATTGATCAAGCGCAGGCTATGTATCTTCGCTCCCTTATTTTCATACTCGATCGCGCTTTTCGATACAAAAGACGGATCATATCCTTCCGCGACAAGATTATTCTCTTCGTCCTGCGGATCTTGGAGCTGGGTGCCGCCTCCCGTGATCTCTTGGGCCTTTCCTTGACCTATGTCTTTGACCGCGTTGCGCAGTTGCAATGCTGTTTGTGAACTCGCGTTTACCAACCGCTGATATTGACTCACCACAGTCTTTGGTTCGCCTTCTAAGATTTTCTCGCCTGAATCCATCAGTATCGCACGAGAGCACAGTTGGACGATAGTTTGCGCACCATGGCTGACAAAAAGGATCGTCCCCCCTCGCTCCTTTATCTGTTCTATACGAGCGAAGCATTTTCGCTGAAACGCCTCGTCACCCACGGCGAGCGCCTCATCCACTACCAGGATGTCCGGGTCAACGTTAATAGCGGTCGCAAAGGCGAGCCGCACATACATGCCCGACGAATAGGTTTTTACCGGCTGATCAATGAACGGACCGATGTCGGCAAAACGCACAATATCATCGAATCGCCACTCCATCTCCTTGGCTGGGACACCAAGAATAGAGGCATTGAGGAACACATTCTCGCGGCCAGTGAATTCTGGATTGAACCCTGCACCAAGTTCTAGCAAAGCAGCGATACGACCGTTGACCTCGACCGAGCCACTGGTTGGCTGCAGCGTGCCACAGACGATCTGCAGCAGTGTCGATTTGCCGGAGCCATTTCGACCGATGATGCCGATTGTTTCGCCCCGACCGACTTCGAACGAAACGTCGGACAACGCGGCGAAATCGCGAAAATAACGACGCGGCGGTCGGCCTACAAGACGCTCTAGGCGAGGTACGATCATCTGCTTGAAACGATCTTCGGGTCTCTCGAACATGACATAGTGCTTCGAGACCTCGCGCACACGTATGGCGAAACTGGAATTGCGAACACCGGCTTCGGCGCCCGATCTATCAAAGGACATCGGCAAAGCCTCTTCGGGTCTTCTGAAAAAATTGGTAGCCGAGATATGCGACCACAATCGCCACCAGCGAATAACAACCGAGCGCTGCCCAGTCCGGTTGTACGCCGAAGATGACTACGTTTCGGAAACTTTCGACCGGAATTGCCAACGGGTTGAGCGAAAGCCAAGGTTGAAGCCAAGTTGGCAGCGCAGTTCTCTGGAAGAACACGGGCGACAGGAACATTGTTGCCGTTACCAACGGCGCCACGATCTGGCCCATGTCGCGAAAATAAACGCCGACCGATGCCAACACCCAGGCCATACCTAGAACCAGGACAACTAGCGGCATAAATGCTAGCGGCGCCAGAAATACGGTCAGCGGAATATGGCCGAACACGACGTACGCAAAGGCAAGCAGTACCAGCAGGCTGACGACGACATGAAACAGCGCTGCTCCGGCTGAAACCACCGGCAGGATTTGGATCGGGAAGACGATCTTCTTGACATAATTTGTGTTGCCCACGATCAGGCTGGGCGCCAGTGAAACGACCTCCGCAAAAAACTGAAAGACGATCAACCCGCAAAACAGAACAACCGCATACTCGCCGGTCGAGTCCGTGGCGCTCTGCTCATTAGGCATCGTCCACCGTGACTTCATCACCACGCCGAACACAAAGGTGTAGACAGCCAGCATAAACAAAGGATTGAGTAGAGACCACATCAGACCGAGCGCAGAACCGCGATATCGGCCGACAATCTCGCGACGGACCAAGGAGGTTATGAGAAAAATTAAGTTCATGGCACAGACTGAATCGCCGCTTTATACCCAAGAACGAAGCTTTGTATTGCATCAGAAATATCGTAAACAGCGCTCCACTCAGTTTCTCGCCTTATGGCATCACAGTTCAACTCGACATTTTTTACAAGAAACGGCTTTTCCGAAATATAATTTCGACGGATTGGCCGATCACATGCGTAGGCGCAAAGATCGATTATCTGATTTACAGTGAACGACCTCCCCAAGCCAACGTTGTATATTGCATTTCGCCGCAACTGCGGCCTCAGCATAGTGTCAATGGCAGCGCAAAGATCCCGTACGTCCATGTAGTCGCGCAAAGCTTCGCCGTTACCCCAAACATCAATCGGCACACCAAGAAAGGCAGCTCGGACGGCAGCAGCCACAAGGCCCTGTCCCTTCTCAGAGGACTGGTATCGTCCAATGGGGTTAGAGGGACGAAGAATTGAGTAACTCCATTCTCCTCCGAGTGACATCGTTCTTATGGCATTCTCAATCATAAGCTTGCCGCATCCATAGGCACTTATAGGAAGTGTTGGATGAGCTTCAGTGATACTCGACTGCTGGGGCACTCCGTAGATAGTTCCACCCGACGAGAGATAGATCACATGCCGTATTGAGGTTCCGCGGATACTTTGCAGGAATTTGATATGCGGGAGGACGTTCCGGTTCACCTCGGAAACAAGATCATTTGCAAAGGTGGCCGGAACGGATGCGCTGACAAGCAGCACTACTGCGTCCAGGCCGTTGAGATGATCGCGATAGGTTGAAGGATCATCGAAATCAATAAGTGTCATATTGGGCGATTGGACAAACCGCTCCCGCCGAACAAAGCCGCGGAATGGAACTTTCTTCTGGGCGAAAAGATCGACGAGGTTTCGCCCAATAAATCCGGAAGCTCCAAAAATGCCGATCATCCACGTGCCCCTTTCGGCATCGGGTCCATTTCATTCAGCTTCGGACAGTCAGGGCGGTAGGGCACAGCTTCAAACTGGCTCATGCCGCACGCTTCTCGTCTCTGTCCAAGCGGGATGTCAAACGCTGCAGGATTTCGCGAGCAAAGGCTTCCGACGAAAAATGGGCTTCAAAAACTGCCTTGGCAGCATCTCCGATATCGCGCCATTTTGTTCTCTCGCCAATCGCCCGTTTGAGGGCAGCCGCGAGATTAGCTGGACTGGGATCCTCGGCCACATAACCGGAGACGCCATCCTTAATAAACTCAGCGGTCCCGACGGTGGTCGAGCATATTAGAATCTTTCCACACCGCAGAGCATCGATCGAGACCAGTGGCAGCGTGTCATCGCGCGAAGAGACAAGAAGGATGTCCGTTTCATGCAGCGCCCTCTCGTACTCCGCATGGCTGAGAGCGCCCTCCATCGAAACACCCACTCTAATGTCCGCCATCTCGTTAATCTGGGTGTAGTATCCCAGGTTGAGAATTCGGCCAGCCAATCGCAACTCACACATAAGCCGAGTGTTCTTCTCCAACTTATCCAGAGCCAGAATCGCCAAGTCCTGCCCCTTGCGTGGCTCGTAAGAGCCCAGCACCGAAATGACGACTCTGTCGGTCTCGCTGACGTTCGATTCCAGAAGCTTCGGAACTGAGCCGATCGTCGACGTGCCATACGGGACAACGGAATAGTCCCGAAAGAACGGCTCGACCGCGCGGCCGGCAATCTGGCTCCCGACCCAGACGCCTGCAGCTTTCTCCAGAGCCTGCCTGGCATCTAGATTCGATGAGAAAAGATCCTTCGCGAATTCGCTTTCGTGGATATACCAAAAGGTGGGTACCGCTTCGGCAAGCTGAGATACAACCGGCCACCCGACCACCGTATTCACGATTACCGCATCGAAATTCCTGCCGAACTTGAAAACGGTTTCATGGCGGGCGAGGAGAAGTTCATCAACGATAACCGTTATGCCAAGCTCGTTGATATACGATCGCATCGGGCCGTCGGCAGGCGCAGCCACAACAACGAAGTTTCCTGCATCTGAAAGCGCCTTAGCTAGATCGAGAACAACGCGCGGCGCACCACTTTCAGTCATATCATGAGAAATTATTAATATATCCCGGCCAGTGCTATACAGGCGATCTAAATGGCTAACCGCTCTGGTTCCAGGATATACCTGAAATTCCTCCTGCGAGTCGTGATATAACAACCCTTTCATCTTCCTGGTGTAGAAAGGGTCTCGGCTAATCGCGTTTGTCCACTTTTTTATAAGGTTGATATCAGCTTTATCCTTTTTGTGCTTCGTGTCTTTCTTTTCTTTCTCGCCGATAGATGCATGGCCTATGTGGTATAAGCGTGAATATGGCGAGTAAACGCAGCTGTATCCTCTATCTCTTACCTTAAGGCACAGATCGACGTCAGAATGTGAGATCGGGAAATTCTTGTCGTCAAACCCTTCAATCTCGAAAAATATGTCACGAGCTATCATCAAGCACGCGCCACAAATTAAAGACACATCGCGGACGGACTGAGCAAAGTTGTAATGTTCCGCTGTCATGTCGGGAAGGCAATGAAACGCAGTTCCAACTAGCCCCCGGACCCCGGTCACCATTCCCGCATGCTGAATCAAACCATTCTCATAGAGCAACTTCGGGCCTACAACGCCAACGCCCTCCAGCGTCGCGATCTCCAGTAAGCTCGAAAGCCAGTCCCTCGAAATCACCCGAACATCATCATTAAAGAATACTATGTACTTTCCGAGCGAATCGCGCGCTCCCTGATTACACTTTTCAGAAAAATTAAACACTTTATCAAATACGGAAAATTTAACTTTTCCATATTCTTTTGATAAACTTTCCGCTATTTTCGTATTCGTCACAACGACGATTTCGAAGAGGCCATAATCTGTTTTACTAAAGATTGAACCTATTGAAGATTTGATATTCTCCGCACTATCGGATGGGATTACAATTGATACAAATACCTCCGAAAAGAGACTTGAATCTCGATAAACTCGGTTCGCATATGGCAGAGCTAATGCTTGGCCACCATAGTTTCGGCGCCGCATCGCGTCTTCGAGCGCGGCGATATTCGAGATTCGAGCATAGTCCTTCCCGCCTACCGACGCCGACCCTTCGATCATTCGCCAACCGTAGAGAACACGCTCTATATGCACGACTTTCTTGAAGCACTCTGATACCCGCAAGGCCAGATCATAGTCTTGCGAGAAATCATATTCGCTGCGGAAGCCGCCAACCTCATGAACAAGGCTCTTTCGATACGCAGTTAGATGGGCGGTATACATGCAGTTGAATAGGAGATGAGGACTCCAGTCCGGTTTGCAAAAAATTTCCACAGGGCGATCATCAGCATCGATCTTGCACTCGTCGGAATAGAGGAAATCGACAGCAGGATCTTCCACTATAACTTCTGCGATACGCAGAAGCGCATCCTTTGTAAGGAGATCATCATGATCCAAGAGGGCAATGTACTGACCAGACGACTGGTCTAGCGCGCGATTGGTGGCTTCGGATATGCCTCCATTCTCAAGAAGACCGCTCACCTTTATCCGATTGTCGAGAGAAGCGTACCTCTCCAGGAGGTTCGTGATTTCACTGTCTTGCGAACAATCGTCGACTATCACGAGCTCCCAATTTTGGTATTCCTGAGCTACTACGGACAGTATCGCCCGCTCCAGAAACTTGAGTGGCGGCCTGTAAACCGGCATCAACACGGATATGGTCGGACCGGAAAGACTGGACGTTGAAAACGTCGACAGCTTAAGGCGAGATGCCACCTCTTCTTTTTCCCTAAGAAGATTTTCGGCGATTTGGGCATCTGGAAGGCGAAGAAGGGAGAGCCCATCGAGGGTGGTCTGCCTTACCCCTTTCAGAGCTACCCTGCTATAGATAGCCTTTGCCACATTAAACCAGCTGCCACGATGCGTACGGGACTGCCGTAAGCGCCGGAAAAGCCTAGTGGCATTCATTCGCTCCGGCCGGGCTATTCGCAAAGGATCACTTTTCCCACCAGAGAGGCCCGAAATATCTTCTTGCGTTATCTGAGATTCGAGCGCGCCGTTCTGGCGTTCCGACAACGCTCGAACTCTCTCCGCAATAATTTCCGACTTAGCTTTATTCAACATTTCTGATAATCTTAAATTGTCTTCTATAGCCGTCGAAAGATTGGAGCTAAGTTTCTCTTTCTCTTCGGCGTTACGTTCGATTACCTCATCCATTGCGGCTTGAGCTTCCGCAAGACGGCGACCATATCGGGCTATCTCTGTGTTTTTCTGCTGAATCTCAACTGCAAGCTGAGCAGCCCTGGTCGCTTGGTCTTCTAAGGTTCGCTGCAAACCCACCTGCGCTTCGGAAAGAACCTGCTGTCGTGCCTGCAGCTCAGGAAAAAAAGCTTCACCGAAAACCGGGGCGACGGCGTCGAACTCAGACTTAATGCGATCAAGAACTTCCATGGCCTCGGGGTCATTGGGGTCTGTCTCCAAAACCCTGAGTGCCGAATAGGCATCTTTGACCCAGTTGGCGACACGCTCGTCGGCGAAGAGCGCGCCATCAGACGCCGCATGGTGTTGATGGTCCTGGGATATATGGGCGTCAATTTCAGCTGCGGCCTCTTCTATCGGCCTTGGCCACGTAACCGAAAGCGCCTTCGCAATCCTGTCCAGCCTTAGCCGCCAGTCCTGCATTATCCCCTCGTAGGAAACGAACGCACGCAGCGAACCCCGCGTCGAGCGCTCCGCGTCAAGTTCATGGCGAAGCCAAAGCAGGGCACCGAAGCCTGGTGTTGAGCGATCCCGTTTGCCAAGCGAAGCGATGACCGCAAGCGGATTGCGACTTGCCAGAACGTACCGTACGTCGATTTTCATCGACTTTAAAATGCTGGCGTAGAGCGGCACGAAACGTGAGATGCGCGGCTCCTTGAGCACCAAAAAAGACGCATCGCCATATTCCTCGTCGACAAGGCGTGCGATCTCGGCTCTGTAGAATTGGGCTCGTGCGTTCGGCAAGTTGCCGAGATCGAAGCTCCGCCAGTCATCCCACCTGCTGCCCGCCTCTTCCAACATCTGGTCGTGCAACTCGATCAGTTGCGAGGGTTCCCAGTGGCCCGTTGGGTTTGTCGGATTTGCCCCCAGCAAATTCTTCGGCAGTTCCGCACCAAGCAGGTTGAGCACCCTCGTGAGCGCGCTCGTCCCCGAGCGGTGCATACCGAGCACCATGATGCAGGTGCGCTTCGCCGGCTTGGTCTTAGCCTTCGCGCCCTTCTTCGGCGCCGCTTGATCGGCCGACTGCGCGCTCGCATCGCGCAGTTGCTCCGGTGCTGGATGCTTGTTCATGCACTCAATGCCTGTTTCGTCTCGCCGCCCCCCAGCCGCCGAACCACATTTTCGCTCGACTCCCGCCACCCCGGCGCCTGCCACCCAAACGTCCCCGCAAACTTCGCGCTCGAAAGCCGCGAATTTTGCGGGCGCCTGGCCTTGGTCGGGTAGTCCGCCGTCGCGATATCGCGCACTTTCGCGTGCGGGCCACCAAACGCCTGGCTTGTGTCGAGGATGTGACGGGCAAAGCCGCTCCAGTTGGTGTCGCCCTCGCCCGCCAGATGGTAGACGCCGAAGGCAGCGAAATTCCTGTCGTCGACCAGCTTTGGCGCCGCATGCAGGATCGCGTCGGCGATGTCGAGCGCCGAGGTCGGATTGCCCCACTGGTCTGCGACGACCGATATCTCGTCGCGGTCGGCGGCCAGCCTCAGCATGGTCTTGACGAAGTTCCTTCCGAAGGGGCTGTAGACCCAGGCCGTGCGCAGGATGAGGTGGCGCGGGTTGGCCGCGGCGACCGCCTCTTCGCCGGCGAGCTTGGAGGCGCCGTAGACGCCGAGCGGCGCGGTCGGGTCGGTCTCGACATAGGCGCCGTCCTTGGCGCCGTCGAAGACATAGTCGGTCGACAGATGGATGACGGGAACGCCGAGCCTTGCCGCCGCTTCGGCCACCTTGCCGGCGCCGGTTGCGTTCACGGCGAAGGCCAGGTCCTTCTCGTCCTCGGCCTGGTCGACGGCGGTGTAGGCGGCGGCGGACACGACGATGTCGGACCTTGCCGCTTCAAGGGCCGCGAGCACCGTGTCGGGTCGCGCAAGGTCGAGCGCCGGGCGGCCGACGGCGACGACTTCGACATCGTCGCGGCCCCGCGCCGCCTCGACCAGGCTTGCGGCGACCTGGCCTTCGCGTCCGGTGACGGCAAGCCTCACGTGGTCACCCTGCCCTCGGCCGCGTTCCCGGCCAGGCCATTTTCGGTCTTTGCGCTGCCGATCGGGGCGTTCCCGACCGGGGCGTTCTCGACCGGGCGCGCCGTAGCCCGGCCCAGCCGCGCGCCGTCGTAGCGCTGCTCGCGGATCGGCCCCCACCACCATTTGTTGTCGAGATACCAGTCGACGGTCCTTGCCAGGCCGCTGTCGAAATCCTCCCGCGGCGCCCAGCCGAGGTCGCGCGCGATCTTGGAGGCGTCGATCGCATAGCGGCGGTCGTGGCCGGGGCGGTCGGTGACGAAGGTGATCAGCTCGCGATGGCGCTTGCCGCCGGCGCGCGGGCGCCTGAGGTCGAGAAGATCGCAGATCGCCTCGACGACGCCGAGATTGGTGCGCTCGGAATTGCCGCCAACATTGTAGCTCTCGCCCGGCCGCCCCCTGGTCGCCACCAGCTCCAGGGCGCGCGCGTGATCCTCGACGAACAGCCAGTCGCGCACATTGGCGCCGGCGCCGTAGACGGGCAGCGGCTTTTCGTCGAGCGCGTTGAGGATGACCAGCGGGATCAGCTTTTCCGGGAAATGATAGGGGCCGTAATTGTTGGAGCAGTTGGACAGCACCACCGGCAGGCCATAGGTCTCGTGCCAGGCCCGCACCAGATGGTCAGAGGCCGCCTTGGAGGCCGAATAGGGCGAGGACGGCGCATAGGGCGTCTCCTCCACGAACATGCCGCCGTCGAAAGGCAGGTCGCCGAACACCTCGTCGGTCGAGACATGATGGAAGCGGAAGCCCGCCTTGCGCTCCTCGCACAGGCCGCGCCAATATTCCAGCGCCGCATTCAGGATGCGGTAGGTGCCGACGATGTTGGTCTCGATGAAGGCACCTGGACCGTCGATCGAGCGGTCGACATGGCTCTCGGCGGCGAGGTTCATGACGATGTCGATATCGTCGCGGCGCAGGATCTCCAGCACCGCGCGCTCGTCGCAGATGTCGGCGTGCTCGAAGCGGTAATTATGCGCGTTCTCGATCGGCCGCAGCGAGGCGAGGTTGCCGGCATAGGTGAGCTTGTCGAGATTGGTGACGCGGTAGGCCGGATTGGCGCACAGATGCCGGCACACGGCCGAGCCGATGAAGCCGGCGCCGCCGGTGACCAGGAAATTCATGCCGCCGTCCCTCCTCACGCGAACACCTCCGCCGCGCCCAGCAGCGGCGCGTTGCGGTCCTTGTCCGAAAGCTGGAAGCCGCCCGCGATCTCGGGCCATGCGATGCCGATCGCCGGGTCGTCGAAGCGGATCGAGCGGTCGTGCCCGGGCGAATAGGTGTCGGTCACCTTATAGAGCACCTCGGTATGCGGCACGAGCGTGACGAAACCATGTGCGAAGCCTTGCGGCACCAGGACCTGGTTGCCCTTGTCGGCCGATATCTCCAGCGCTTCCCATTTGCCGAAAGTGGGCGAAGAACGGCGGATGTCGACCGCGACGTCGAGCACGCTGCCGCGGATGACGCGCAGCAGCTTGGCTTGCGCGCGCGGCGGCAGTTGGTAATGCAGGCCGCGCAGCACGCCGGCCGCGGCGGAATAGGAGTGATTGTCCTGCACGAAAGCGAGGTCGATGCCGGCTTCGGCGAAGCGCTCCGCATTCCAGGTCTCGCTGAAAAAGCCGCGCGCATCGCCATGCCGCTTCGGCACGATCTCCAGCACGCCGTCGAGGCCGAGCCGCCTGACCTCAAGCACCGCGTTCCTCCATCAGATCGGCCACCCGCCGGCGCAGATAGGCTGCATATTCGTTCTTGCCGAGCCGCGCGGCGCGATCCAGCACCTTGTCGGCGCTGATCCAGTGCTGCTCCAGCGCAATCTCCTCGGGGCACGCGATCTTGATGCCCTGGCGATGCTCGATCGTGCGCACGAAAGACGATGCCTCGAGCAGGCTGTCATGCGTGCCGGTGTCCAGCCAGGCATAGCCGCGGCCGAGGCGGTGGACATGCAACTCGCCACGCTCGAGATAGACATTGTTGACCGCGGTGATCTCGAGCTCGCCGCGCGCCGAAGGGCGGATCGTCGAGGCGATATCGACTACCTTGTTGTCGTAGAAATAAAGACCGGTGACGGCCCAGTTGGACTTCGGCTTTTGCGGCTTCTCCTCGATCGTCAGAGCCTTGCCGGTGGCCTTGTCGAAGGAGACCACGCCATAGCGCTCGGGATCGTCGACATAATAGGCGAAGACCGATGCGCCGCCGTCGCGCGTCGCCGCCTCGCGGCAGAGCTGCGACAGGCCACCGCCGAAATAGATGTTGTCGCCGAGAATCATCGACACGCTATCCTTGCCGATGAAGTCGCGGCCGATGATGAAGGCCTCGGCAAGGCCGTTGGGCTGCGCCTGCACGGCATAGGACAATTCCAGCCCGAATTCGGAACCGTCGCCCAGCAACGCTTGGAAGACCGGCAAGTCGCGCGGAGTTGAAATGACCAGAATCTGGCGAATTCCCGCGAGCATCAGCACGCTCAGCGGGTAATAGATCATCGGCTTGTCGTAGATCGGCAGTATTTGCTTAGAAACCGCTAATGTTAGCGGATAAAGACGTGTTCCGCTGCCACCCGCAAGGATAATTCCTTTCAACAAGCTCTCCTTGAACTACCGCGGCCCCCGCCTCGACGCCAAGTTGCCCGTGCTTAGTTTTCGGGCGCTGGCTTGTCAATGTCGGCTTTGACTGCTTCCCGACGTTACTTCATCGCTTTCTATCATCCGACAGGAGGCGGTTTCGAGCGAAATCCGACAGCGCCATGAAAAAGGGCCGGCGGGCGCTTGTCGCCCGCCGGCCCTTTTCTCGTCGATTGTTCTCAGCCGCGCTTGAGCAATGTCCACACGGCCGGCACCAGGCTGGCGGCCAAAGCCACCTTGATCAGGTCGCCGACGATGAAGGGCAGGACGCCGAACTGCCAGGACTTTTCCGGCCCGATGAGCGTGGCCAGCCAGGCAAAGCCCATGGCCATCATGACGACCTCGGCCGTCAGCATGGCGCCGAACAACTTGAACGGGTCGCGGTCCCAGCCGCGGTCGGCGGCCCAGCCGGCGATCGCCGCCATGACCACGAAGCCGGCGAGATAGCCGCCCGTCGAGCCCAGCATATAGACAATGCCGATGCCCTTTTCCGGCGTGCCCTGGAAGACCGGCAGGCCAAAAGCGCCCTCGGCGAGGTAGAGAAGGAGCGTCGCGACGGCAAGGCGCAGGCCGAAGGCCGAGGCGATCAACAGCACGGCCAGCGTCTGCAGCGAGATGTCGACCGGGCCGAGCACCACCTTGGTCTTGGCCGAAAGCGTCAGCAGCAGGGTTCCGGCGAGCGCCAGGAAAAGCTGGGTCGCCAGCCGGGCAACACCCCGATCCGGCAGAGTGAGAGAAACAAGCGGGCGCATCGTTGTTGCAGTTGCCATGGTCTTCCCCATTCTGGCTGATTTGCCGGGTGGCTGATTAGCTGGCTCTTAAAGCGCATCGCGCAGAAACGCATTCAGGCGACGCGCTTTAAAAATTGTCTTGATGCATGTTGTTCTCCCAAAAACCGCTGCGCAGTTTTGGGCGACATCCATTGATTTTCCTATATTGGCTTCCGTATCGGACGGCAATCACTTTGCCGCATCGCAACGGAGCCCGCAGGCATGGCCCTTGAATTCGACACCAGCTTCGATCCCGCCTACGGCCGGGCGGTTCCGGTTGCGCCGGATGTGCTGCGCATCACCGCAAGAAATCCGGGTCCTTTCACCTTCCACGGCACCAACAGCTATCTCGTCGGCAGCGACACGCTGGCGGTGATCGATCCGGGGCCGGAAGACGACGCCCATCTCGAAACACTGCTCAAGGCGATCGGCGGCCGACCGGTCAGCCACATCTTTGTCAGCCACACCCATCGCGACCATTCGCCTTTGGCGGCGCGGCTGAAGGAGCGCACCGGCGCGCCAACGCTTGCCGAAGGCCCGCATCGGCCGGCGCGCCCCTTGCGCATCGGCGAGGTCAATCCGCTCGACGCCAGCGCCGATCTCGCCTTCGTTCCCGATGTCGTGCTGGCCGACAATGCGCTGACTGAGGGCAACGGCTGGGCCGTCCGCACCGTGCTGACGCCCGGCCACACCGCCAACCACGCCGTGTTTGCCCTCGAGGGGACCGGAACGCTGTTTTCAGCCGACCATGTCATGGCCTGGTCGACCTCGATCGTCGCGCCGCCGGACGGCGCCATGGCCGACTATATGAGCTCCCTCGACAAGCTTTTGGCGCGCGACGATCGCTTGCTTTTGCCTGGCCACGGCGGACCTGTGGCCACGCCCCAAAGCTTCATGCGCGGCCTGAAGACGCATCGCAAGATGCGCGAAAGGGCGATCCTGGAGCGCATCCGCGCCGGAGACCGGACGATCGCGGAAATGGTCGCGGCGATCTATCGCGACACCGACCCGCGGCTGCACGGCGCCGCCGGTCTTTCGGTGCTTGCCCATCTCGAGGATCTGGTTGCCCGCGGCCTCGTGGCCACAGAAGGCGATCCGGCTATAGACGGCATTTTCAGCCCCGCCGCGTGATCACTCAGCCGGCGCCGCGCCGACCTGCCCGGCGACTTGCTGGTCCAGCTCGCCAAGGAAATCGGTGATGCGAGCGGCGTTGTCGCCGAGGTCGTAGCGGCCGTAGCGCGAGGCCGAGCGCATGTCGACGATGACCTGCTCGCCGTCGTCGGTGATGCGGATGGCGACGTCGGCCGGCAGTCCGAGCACAAAGCCCCTGGCCAGCGCGTTGATCGTCGCCTCGCTCTGCCCGTTGATGTCGGGATAAGGCGCCGTCAACTGCCAGTCGCGGCGGTCGAGCACGGTTTCGACAGCGTCGACGACGGTTTCGAAAGGCAGATTGTAGCTGCGCCCGCTGACCAGCGGATAGGCCTCGGCCTGCAGGGCCTGTTCGCCCGGGGTCGGCGGCGACAGCTCGTTCATGTCGGCGGTGCGGTCGCTGGTGTCCAACGCGGGCGGATCGTCGAGATCGGTCGAGATGTCGCGCAGCGGCGGATAGATCGTCGCCCAGTAGACGGCGACGCCGTAGGGTGCCAGCACCAGCAGCGCCAGCAGCGCGCCGATGGAGAGATCGCGGCCGCCGCGATCGCCGAAGCTCCAGACCCTGGCCAGGCCGAGACCGGCCAGCAACAGGGCAAGCGCAGCCAGCAGCGCCACGAGCGCCAGCACCCACAGGAAAGGCGGAGTCTCGACGAGATCGAGCCGATAACCGGCAACGAGGGTCAGCAGAAGGACGAGCGAAAATGCGCCGATCCGCCGCGACCAGCCGGCCGCCCTCGACGTCTGCCGTTCAGGAATTGTAGCCATTGTCTGCCGCATTACCCCAGTCCGAACCGAGACTTAGAGGTTTTTGGCGCCGGCTTGAAGCCGAAAGATCGAACATTTTTCGTCAATCCGTCGGCAGGCGGTAATCCTTGAACTGGGCACGCAAACTGGTCTTCTGGATCTTGCCGGTGGCGGTGTGCGGAATTTCGCCGACGAAGGCGACGTCGTCGGGCATCCACCACTTCGCCACCTTGCCGCTCATGAAGGCGAGGATGTCGGTCTTGGTCGGCTCCTTGCCGGGCTTGCGCACGACGACGAGCAAAGGCCGCTCGCCCCATTTGGAATGCGGGATGCCGATGGCCGCTGCCTCCGCCACGTCCGGATGGCCGACGGCAAGGTTCTCGAGATCGATGGTCGATATCCACTCGCCGCCGGACTTGATGACGTCCTTGGCGCGATCGGTGATCTGCATATAGCCGCTGGCGTCGATATGGGCGACGTCGCCGGTGTCGAACCAGCCGTCGGCGTTGAACTGCTCGGCGCCGGCGCCGCTATAATATGCTCGGGCCACCGCGGGGCCGCGCACCTTGAGATGTCCGAAGGTCTTGCCGTCCCAGGGCAGCGCGTTGTTGTCGTCGTCCGTCACTTTCATCTCGACGCCGAAGGGGGGAAAACCCTGCTTCCCCTGCACGTCAAGCCGCGCCTCGCCGGTCAGCGCCTCATATTGCGGCTTCAAGGTGCAGAGGGTGCCCAGGGGCGACATCTCGGTCATGCCCCAGGCATGCACCACCTGCACGCCGTAATTGTCCTGGAACTTGGCGGTTATGGCGCGCGGACAGGACGCCCCGCCGATGACGACCTTCTTCAGATAAGGCAGCTCCTTTCCCGTCTCCTCCAGATATTGCAGCAGCATCATCCAGACGGTGGGCACGGCGGCGCTGAGCGTCACCTTTTCGGTGTCGAGCAGCTCATAGATCGAGGCGCCGTCCATCTTGCAGCCCGGCATCACCAGCTTGGCGCCGATCATCGGCCCGCTCTGGCCGAGCCCCCAGGCATTGGCGTGAAACATCGGCACGACCGGCAGGATCACGTCTCGGGTGGACATGCCCATGGCGTCGGGCATGGCGGCCATCATGGCGTGAAGGACATTGGAGCGGTGGCTGTAGAGAACGCCCTTCGGGTCGCCCGTCGTGCCCGACGTGTAGCACATGCCGGCGGCGGTATTCTCGTCGAACGTCTTCCAGGTGAAGGCGCCGTCGGCTTCGGCCAGCCATTCCTCGTAAGCGACGGCGTTCGGCAGCGACGTTTGCGGCATATGCGCCAGGTCGGTCAGCACGATAACCCGTCGCAGCGATCGGACCGCGCCGGCGATCTTTTCCAGGATCGGCACGAAGGTCAGGTCGACGAAGATCGCCTTGTCCTCGGCGTTGTTCATGATCCAGGCGATCTGCTCGGGAAAAAGCCTCGGGTTGAGCGTGTGATAGATCGCGCCGATGCCCATGATGCCGTACCAGGCCTCGATATGGCGGGCGGTGTTCCAGGCAAGGGTCGCGATGCGGTCGCCGAGCCTGAAGCCGTCACGCTCCAGCCGTTGCGCCACCTTGAGCGAACGGTGATGGATTTCGGCATAGCTGGTGCGCACGATCGGGCCTTCGATCGAACGCGACACGACCTCCCGGCTGCCGTGCTGGCGTTCCGCATGGTCGAGCAGCTTATGGCAAAGCAGCGGCCATTCCTGCATCAATCCAAGCATCAATTCCTCCCTTTGCGCATTCGCGTCATTTGTTTCACGCATTGTGAAACGAACCGGCGGTTTGTCCAGCCGCCATAAGTCGAAGCCAGTGGATGGATCGAAGGACCGGGAAAACCGCCATAATCCGGCCATCGTCGCCGTTAAGTTTCGTTAACGGGCTGGGTGAGATTGGCGAATGGAGAGATTCGCATGGACGCGCAGCTCGACGAAAAAGCCCTCGAAAGCACGCTTGCCGAAAGTCTGGACGATCTGACGCCGGACATCAAAACCGTTTCCGAAGATGAATTTGCCGAAGTCGTCGGCGGTGCGCTGGAGGCCGTCGGCGGAACGCTGCTGTTCAAGATGCGCGTTGAAAACGGCGCCGAGGGCGAGCATGTCGCCGCGGCCTGCATCGGCAACGCCGACAATCGTCAGTTCCTGCTGCTCACGCTGCCGACCACCGGCGGCGCGCTGAAGGTCGAGACGGCGGCGAGAAGCACCAATCCGGTCGCGGGCATTGCCGCCGCCTATGCCGGCCTCATGGACGCCTTCAAGACGGCCGCCTGACGACCGGAAGCAGACGTTCAATGAATGGTGATGACGCCAAGCGTGACGCGCGCTTGCGCGACCCGCCTGCCCGACACATGTAAGTCTCCCCTGAGAACGTTTCACCGTTTCGCGGAAACAACGAAACGCTCTCTCTTTGTTTGACGCAATTCCGGACGGAAAACCGCTTCGCACTTTTTCTAGAATTGCTCCAGGAGACCATTCATGGACAAGCTTGCCAATCCAGCCCCCGGCTTCCAGCGCAACCCGGACAAGGTGATCACCGTCGAACCTTATCGCGGCACCGTCACGGTCCGCGCCGGCGATAGGATCATCGCCACATCGACTGCGGCAAAGGTTCTCTCGGAGCCACCTTACCCGGCCGTCTTCTACATCCCGTTCGACGATATCGATTTCGGCAAGCTCACCCCGACCGACCATTCGACACATTGCCCATACAAGGGCGATGCCAGCTACTGGAGCGTCCAGCCGGCCGGCGAAGCCGGCGAGAACGCGATGTGGGCTTATGAGCATCCGTTCGACGAAATGGTCGAGATCCGCAATCACGGCGCGTTCTACACGAACAAGGTGACGGTCGAAGCCACGCCGGACTGAGCCGTAAAGGGAGGGGCGCTTAGGTCGATCTCGGAATGATGTGGCCGCCAAAATTCAGCGGTCGCCACCCTCGCACCACGCTCTCAATCGGTGGTGCCGTCATTGCCGACGCCCTCGGCGTCGTCGAGGCGCACGAAGGTCATGCCCTTCTGCTTCAAGGCCAGCAAGCCCTGAACCACGCCCTCGCCGGCGGCATGGGTCGGCTGGTTGATGTGGGCGATGATGACATCGCCGTCCTTGGCGGCGCCGATGCGGCGCGCCGTTTCCTTCGCGCCGAGCAGCGAACCGCCGTCGCCATTGACCGAGAAGCCTGCGATCTTGAAGCCCAGCCTGCGGATCATGGCGATCGCCGAGGGACTGTATTCGGCGGTGGCGCCGCGAAACCATTTTGCCGCAGGGCCGCCCGCGCCGGCCAGGGCGGCGGCGCCGGATTCAACCTCGGCCTGCACGGCGTCCGGGCTGCCGGCGCTGCGGATGCCGAAGATTTTCCGCGGCGTATCGACCGCCGGAACGTGGCGGCCGCCGTGATTTTCCAGCTCGAACAGGTCGGGATGCGCCCGCATGATCTCGACGGCCTCGGCATTGCGCTTCAGCCAGATGCCGGTAACGAAGATCGTCGCCGGTATCCTGTTGTCGACAAGCGCCGAAAGTATCCTTGTGTCAGTCGTTCCGCCGCAGGCATCGAGCGTCAAGGCGACGCGACCGCCGCCTTCAACGCCCTGCGGCTTCAGATGCAGCGTCGGTTCGAGCAGCGTCGCGGCATTGCCCGCCGACGCCGCGAACAGCGCCATCGCGCAAAGGGAGTTTCGAAGCAGACCCATCATTCATTCCACATCGGCAGGCTCGGCATCATCCTTCGCGCCGCGCCAAAAACTTGTCTCTAGAAGACCGGCATCTAGGCGAAAATCGGGACGGCAAACAGCGTAAAAACAGCAATCGCGAAAATTTGCTTTCGCCTATACAGCTGCTTCCAGAGGCATCTCGGTTCGGGCCAGCAACTGGAGCGCTGCCTCGACGACGGCGTCGACCTCAAGACGCCAGACGCAGCATGCCTTGTTGGGGTCGGGCCGTTCGCACAGGTCGCCACCGACGCAGTCACAAGGCATGGACGGGCATACCGCGACGCTCGGCGCGCCGACTGGCCCCCAGTGGATCGGGCTCTGCAGGCCGAACAGGCCGACGACGGGAGTGCCGACTGCGGCAGCCATGTGCATGGGGCCGCTGTCGTTGCCGAGAAACAGCCGCGCCTGCTTGAACAGTGCCGGCAACGTTTCGAGCGGGAGCGCTCCGACCAGGTTGACGATCGGCGTCTTCGCAGTCGCCAGAATCTTCTCGGCCACCTCGTTCTCGTCCGGGCCGCCGACCAGGGCGACGTCGAGACCGGTTTCGGCCGCTATCCGATCGATTGCGGCGGCAAAGCGCTCGGGCTGCCAGCGGCGCCCAGGGAAGCTTGCCCCGGCATGCACCGCGACAAAGGCGTTCGGCCGAAGGTGCAGCTTGTCCAGCAGCGCCAAGGCTTTCGTCGTCTCGAACGGCAGCGGCCGGAAGGCGGGAGCCCGCGCGCGCAAGTCCACGCCAAGTGCCTCCAGCGGCGAAAGATAACGATAGAGAAAGTGCTGCTCGCCATACCCGAACGGCTTGGCCTTCACATTGGCAGGTTGGCGCGCAAACCAACCCAGGGGCCTTTCGGAGGGGTGATACCCCACGCGAACCCGTGCGCCGACCAGCCCCAAGATGAACCGCGACGTCTTGGTGTCGGTGATGTCGATGGCCATGTCGAAATGGTAGCGGCGCAACTTAAAGAGCGTGAGAACGAGTTCCTGCAGGCGTAGCAGCGGCGTGCCGCGCATATGGGAACGGCGGAAGGTCACAACCTCCGAGGCGATGCCGTTGGCGGTGAGGAGACCGCCGAAGCGGGCGTCGCAGAGGAAGACGATGCGGGCGTCGGAATATTCGAGCTGCAGGTTCTTCGCCAGCGCGGAGGCAAGAACGAGATCGCCAATGTGCTTCGTCTGTAAGATCAGGATCGAGCGGACTGCAAAGGGAGCCCGCAACATCGGTGTCTGAGCTCCGGACAGACCGGAGTTCGCGAAGCTGGATTGAGATGTCGACATGTGGAACCATCACGCGCATTTTCACGTGATCTTATACAAGACGACACGGTCGCGGACCATCGGACTCTCGCGCGCGGATAGAGCGTTTCACCGTTTCTCGGAAACCGCGAAAAATGCGCTATTTCGTCGTCTTTGACGCAATTCCGGACGCAAGGCTAAGGCGAAGTCCCGGGACCTGACCGTTTCACACTTTTCCCTGGCTTGCGCAAAGAGGGGGACGCGGCCGACGGGCGGTCCGCAATTCCAGCAAATGTCAGACCGCGGCTTCCAGGACCATCTCGGTGCGCGCCAGGAGTTCCAGCGCCGCGTCCACCACTGGATCGACTTCCAGGCGCCAGACGCAGCATGCCTTGCTCGGGTCGGTCCGGCGGCACAGGTCGCCCCCGATGCAGTCGCAAGGCATCGATGGCCGCAACGAAATGCTGGGCACGCCGACCGGCGCCCAAAGGACCGGGTTGGTCAGGCCGAACAGGCCGACGACCGGCGTTCCGGCCGCTGCTGCCATATGCATGGGTCCGCTTTCGTTGCCGAGAAACAGCCGCGCCTCCCTGAGCAGCGCCAGCAGCATTTCCAGCCGCAGCGTGCCCGCCAGGTTGACGACGGGCGTCTTCGCCGCGGCCATGATCCTGTCGGTCGCCTCAACCTCGTCCGGACCGCCGACCAGGACCACGCGCAGGCCGGTTTCGCGGACGATTCTGTCGATTGTCTCGGCAAAGCGTTCCGGCTGCCACCGCCGCCCCGCGAAGCTTGCTCCGGCATGGACCGCAACAAAAGCGTTTGGCTGGATCTGGTGCCTGGCAAGCAAGGCCAGGACGCGCGTCGTCTCGAAGGGCAGCGGCCGGATGGCCGGCGCCCTGACGCGCAGATCGATGCCCAGCGCCTCCAGCGGAGACAAATAACGGTAGAGATAGTGCTTCTTGCCGAATCCGAACGGCTTCATCCTGACGTTGGCCGGTTGACGCTCGTGCCAGCGCAAAGGCCGCTCCGTCGGAAAATAGCCGACCCTGACCGGAGCGTTGACCAGTCCGGAAATGATCCGCGAGGTCTTGGAATCTGTGATGTCGACGATCATATCGAAGCGGTGCTGCCGCAACGTGCGCACCATCCGGAAGAGCTCGCGCCCCCGCTCGAGCGGCGAGCCACGCATCTTGGCACGGCTGAAGGGGACGACCTCGGAAGCTATGCCATGGGCAGTCAGGAAGCCGGCGAAATGGGCTTCGCAGAGAAACACGATCCTGACGCCCGGATATTGAAGCTGCAGGTTCTTCGCCAACGCCGAGGCAAGCACGATGTCGCCAATGAACTTGGTCTGCAGGATTAGGATCGATCGGTAAACGGATGGGGAAATCTGCAACATGGGTTTTCCGACACAAATAAATTCGGTGCCGGAAAGTCGCTTGGAACGATGTCGAGATTCAGGGCCGTCACGCGCACGTTCGCGTGACATTGCATACAAAACCGTAAGGTGTCGGGACGTCAGGCCTGTTTTGCCGCGCCCTTCGCCGCCGCCACTGCCGCCTGCGCGGCGGCCAGCCTGGCGATCGGCACGCGGTAGGGCGAGCACGACACGTAGTCGAGGCCGACCTCCTCGCAGAAACGGATCGAGGCCGGATCGCCGCCATGTTCGCCGCAGATGCCGAGCTTGATGCCCGGCCGCGTCGTCTTGCCCTTTTCGGCCGCGATCCGCACCAGCTCGCCGACGCCGTCAATGTCGAGCGACACGAACGGATCCTGTTCGATGATGCCCTTCTGCCGGTAGGTTTCGAGGAAGGACGCCGCATCGTCGCGCGAGATGCCGAACGTGGTCTGCGTCAAATCATTGGTGCCGAAGGAGAAGAATTCGGCCGCTTCGGCAATGACATGCGCGCGGATCGCCGCGCGCGGCAATTCGATCATCGTGCCGGTCAGATAATCGATCTTGGTGCCGGTCTCCTGCATGACGCTTTGCGCGACCGCATCGATGCGCGCCTTGACGTATTGCAATTCCTTCACCAGGCCGACCAGCGGCACCATGATCTCCGGCACGACCAGCGCGCCGGCCTTGTGGCCGGCCTCGACCGCCGCCTCGAAGATGGCGCGCGCCTGCATCTCGGCGATCTCGGGATAGGAGACAGCGAGCCGGCAGCCGCGATGACCCAGCATCGGGTTGAATTCGTGCAGCGCTTCCGTGCGCTGCCTGAGCTTGTCGGCCGACACGTTCATGGCGGAGGCGACCTCGGCGAGCTCGGCCTCGGTCTTCGGCAGGAATTCGTGCAGCGGCGGGTCGAGCAGACGGATCGTCACCGGCAGGCCGGCCATGATCTCGAACAGCTCGAGAAAGTCCGAGCGCTGCATGGGCAAGAGCTTGTCCAAGGCCGCACGCCTGTCCTTCTCGGTGTCGGCCAGGATCATCTCGCGCATGGCGACGATACGGTCGCCATCGAAGAACATGTGCTCGGTGCGGCAAAGCCCGATGCCCTCGGCGCCGAAAGAGCGCGCCATGCGGGCATCGAGCGGCGTTTCGGCGTTGGTGCGCACCTTCATGCGGCGCGCGGCGTCGGCCCATTCCATGATGGCGGCGAAATCGCCCGACAGCTCCGGCTGCAGCATGGCGACCGCCCCTTTGAGCACCTGGCCGTTGCCGCCATCGATGGTGATGATGTCGCCTTTGCGGAAAGTCTGGCCCATCGAGAGCAGCGTGCCGGCCTTGTAGTCGACACGCAGCGAGCCGGCGCCGGACACGCAGGGCTTGCCCATGCCGCGTGCCACCACCGCGGCGTGGCTGGTCATGCCGCCGCGCGTGGTGAGGATGCCTTCGGCGGCATGCATGCCGTGGATGTCCTCCGGGCTGGTTTCGATGCGCACCAGGATTACCTTGCGGCCTTGCGCCCTGGCGTCCTCGGCATCGCTGGAGGAAAAAACGATCTCGCCGGTGGCGGCGCCGGGCGACGCCGGCAGGCCCGTGCCTATGACATCGCGCGCGGCATTCGGGTCGATGGTCGGATGGAGCAGTTGATCGAGCGAGGCCGGATCGATGCGGGCGACCGCCTCCTCCCTGGTGATCAGCCCATCCTTCGCCATCTCGACGGCAATCTTCAGCGCAGCCTTGGCGGTGCGCTTGCCGGAGCGGGTCTGCAACATCCACAATTTGCCGCGCTCGATGGTGAATTCGAGATCCTGCATGTCGCGGTAGTGCTTTTCCAGCCGGTCGGAGATGTCGACGAAAGCCTGGAAGGCGTCAGGCATAAGCTTCTGCAGCGACGGCTTGTCGGAGCCGGCGGCGATGCGCGCCGCCTCGGTGATGTTCTGTGGCGTGCGGATGCCGGCCACCACGTCCTCGCCCTGGGCATTGACCAGGAATTCGCCGTAGAGCTGCCTCTCGCCGGTCGAGGGATTGCGCGTGAAGGCGACGCCGGTGGCCGACGTGTCGCCCATATTGCCGAATACCATGGCCTGGACGTTGACGGCGGTGCCCCAGCTTTCCGGGATGTCGTGCAGGCGCCGGTAGGTGATGGCGCGGTTGTTCATCCAGCTCGAGAACACGGCGCCGATCGCCCCCCAGAGCTGCTCCTGCGGATCTTGCGGGAACGGCTTGCCGAGCTCTTCCTCGACCTTGGTCTTGTAGAGCGAAATCACGCCTTGCCATTCCTGGGCCGTCAGGCCGGTGTCGAGCTCATGGCCGAGGCTCGCCTTCTGGTCCTCGAGGATCTCCTCGAACACTTCGTGGTCCAGGCCCATGACCACGTCGGAATACATCTGGATGAAGCGGCGGTAGCTGTCATAGGCGAAACGCGCATCCCCGGAATCGGCGGCCAAAGCCTCGACCGTCTCGTCGTTGAGGCCGAGATTGAGCACCGTATCCATCATGCCGGGCATCGAGGCGCGAGCACCGGAGCGCACGGAGACCAGAAGCAGCTTCGACGGGTCGCCGAAGCGGCGGCCGGTAATCCGGCCGATATGGTCGAGAGCGGAGACGACGTCCGTCTCGAGCCCGCCGGGATAGGTGCGGCCGTTGGCGTAATAGGCGTTGCAGACCTCCGTGGTGATGGTGAAACCGGGCGGCACCGGCAGCCCAAGGCTGCACATCTCGGCCAGATTGGCACCCTTGCCGCCGAGAAGGTTGCGGTCGCCGGCACGGCCCTCGGCGGCGCCGTCGCCGAAGGTGTAAACCCACTTGGTCATGCTTGCCCTCCAGTTCGTGGGAGATAGAAACATCCGGATGATGGCCGTTTCCCGCCTTCCCCGCTCCGAGCGATAGGATGCTGCACTGCGAAAGGCAAGGCACCGGCAATCAACCACTGCGGCTACAATCGATTAAGCAAAAGCTGCGTCAAAAAGACTTGCTGGAGGGAAACGACCGATATAGAACATAACGGGAACGCAGTGGAGTAGCGTGATGAAACTCAATGGAAAACTCGACTATCTTGAACTGCCGGCGACGGGCGGCACGCTGGACAGCGTCAAATCTTTCTACAGCGCCGCCTTTTCATGGTCGTTCACCGACTACGGCCCGACTTATTCCGCCTTTGCCGAAGGGCTCGACGGCGGCTTCCAGGCGGATGCCGGCGAGGCGCCGGCCAAGCCGCTTCCGGTGCTTTATTCCGAGAGCCTCGAGGAAACGCTGGATGCGGTCGAGAGCGCCGGCGGCACCATCGTCAAGCCGATTTTCGCCTTTCCCGGCGGCAGGCGATTCCATTTCACCGATCCGGCCGGCAACGAACTGGCCGTTTGGGGACATTAGAGCGCTTCACCGTTTTACTGAAACGGTAAACCGCTCTAACTCTTTGATTTTACGCAATTCCGGACGGAAAGCCGCTCACACTTTTCCTGGAATTGCTCCAGGAAAGACGCGGATTTCGAGTTGTTTTTGCTGTTGACAGCCGGGGGGCAGCCGGGCTCATTCCATTGAGCGGCGGCAATCTTCCAACAGCAAAGCAGACTGATGAAATTCGGCTCAAGCGGCGTTCGGGGTTTGGCTTCCGAATTGGTGGGAAGGCCAAGCGGACTTTATACCGAGGGTTTCGCCCGGCGCTTGCGGTCGACCGGATTTCAGCAAGGCAAGGTCTTCGTCGGGCGCGATTTGCGCGACAGCAGTCCAACGATTGCCGAAGACTGCATGGCGGCATTGGCCGCGGCCGGCTTCCAACCGGTCGATTGCGGTCCCATCCCCACGCCCGCGCTCGCCTTTTACGCCCGCCTGCACGGCGCTGCGGCGCTTATGGTGACCGGGTCGCATATTCCCGCCGACCGCAACGGCATCAAATTCTATGGGCCGAGGGGCGAGATCGACAAGGCGGACGAGGCCGCCATCACCCGTCACGTCGCGGAACTGTCGGATCGATATCCCTGGCCTCCAGCCCATGCGGACCGGCAAGCCGGCCATGAACAGGCGCTCGCGGCCTTTCGAGATCGTGTCGATGGCATTCTGCCCGCTCGCGCCCTTTCCGGAATGCGTCTCGGCGTTTACCAGCACAGCACCGTTGCGGCGGAGCTGCTGGTTGAGGTCCTGCGGTCCTACGGCGCCGAGGTGATCCCCGTCGGGAAAGCGGAAACCTTCGTGCCCATCGATACGGAGGCCGTCGGCCAGGAAACGATGGCGAGGGTGAAAGGCTGGGTGCGCGAATTCGAATTCGACGCCGTGCTCTCTGCCGACGCCGATGCCGATCGCCCGCTTGTCATCGACGACAGTGGCGAACTGTTCCGCGGCGACCTGATCGGGCTGGCCACGGCGCTGTTCCTCAAGGCCGACATTGTGGTGACGCCGATCACCTCCAATTCAGGCATCTCCGAGGCTTTCGGATTCGGCGTCAGGAGAACGAAGGTCGGATCCCCTTTCGTCATAGCGGAAATGGACGCCGCGCGGCAGGCAGGCGGCATTGTCGTCGGCTTCGAAGCCAATGGCGGGGTTCTTCTGGGGTCGGACTGCGTGGTGAACGGCAAGGCTTTGTCGGCGCTGCCGACACGGGATTCGTTTTTGCCGATCCTGGCGGTGCTGGGCACGATGGCATCGTCCGGAAAATCGCTTTCCGGCCTGCGCGAAACCTGGAGCCTTCCGGTCTGCGCCAGCGAACGGCTCGAGAACTTCTCTGTCGAGAAATCGCGCGGCTTGATGCGAAAGCTCGCCGACCGCGATGGCTTGCAGCACTTCCTTGCTCCCTTCGGCAGCGTCTTGGGCGTCGATGAGACCGACGGTCTCAGGGCACGGATGACCAGCGGCGAGATCATCCATCTGCGGCCTTCCGGCAACGCTCCCGAATTTCGGTGCTATGCCGAGGCCGCCAGCCATGACAGGGCGAGCGAGATTGTGGCAATGGTGCTCGAACGAGCGCGCGACACCACACTGGCAGATGAATCAGAAGCCGTATAACGAAGATGGAGCCGGCGATCGCCGCAGGCTTGGGGCGCGGCCCGCTCTACAATAACGGGGACACGTGCCCCACGTCTCGCTCGAGCCCTGAGAGCATCGATGACAAGAACGGCGTTGATAACCGGCATTACGGGGCAGGATGGCGCCTATCTGGCGCAACTCCTGCTTTCGAAGGGTTACCGAGTCCACGGGCTGGCGCGGCGGTCGAGCACAGCCGACGTCAACACCATGCGCCTGAAATGGCTGGGGATCGAGAACGACGTGCGGATCGTGGACGGCAACCTGACGGACCTGTCGGGTCTTAGTCGAACCATGCGCGACGTAAGGCCGGACGAGGTCTACAACCTGGCCGCACAGTCTTTCGTCAGATCCTCGTGGCAGCAGCCGATCCTGACAGGCAACGTCACCGGTATCGGCGTCACCAATGTTCTCGAGGCGCTGCGTCTCGAGAACCCCGAGGCGCGTTTCTACCAGGCATCGTCGTCGGAGATGTACGGCCTTATCCAGGAGCCGGTGCAGTCGGAGACCACGCCTTTCCATCCCCGCTCTCCCTATGCGGTGGCGAAGGTCTACGGTCACTGGATCACCGTCAATTATCGCGAGAGCTTCGGCCTGCACGCTTCGAGCGGCATCCTGTTCAATCACGAATCGCCGCTTCGCGGCATCGAATTCGTGACACGCAAAGTCACGGACGCCGTCGCGCGCATCAAGAAGGGCCTGGCAAGGGAACTGCGCCTGGGCAACATCGACGCCAAACGCGACTGGGGCCACTCCAGGGATTATGTCCGCGCCATGTGGCTGATGCTGCAGCAGGATCAGCCCGACGACTATGTGGTCGCCACCGGCAGGACGACGACGGTGCGCGATATGTGCAGGATCGCGTTCGAGCATGTAGGGCTGGAGATGGATGACCATCTTGTCATCGATCCCGACCTGTTCAGGCCGGCGGAAGTCGAAATCCTTCGCGGCAATCCGGCCAAGGCAAAGGCGAAGCTCGGATGGGAAGCGACGATCTCCCTGGAGGATATGATCCGCGAAATGGTGGACGCCGATCTGGCGCGCCACTCGGCTGCCAGGAATTGAAAGGAAGCTCTTGCATCAATAGGTCGATGACTTGACGCACCGTCTTCCGTCACGCATCCGCATTCGGACAATTCGTCGTGGTCCGTGAGGCCGACATGCGCGTTTTGATAACCGGCGCCAACGGTTTCGTCGGGCCCTATGTGGGCGACGCGCTGCGCAGGATTTGCGGCCGCAAAATTGTCATTGCCGCGACCTCCAAGGATGGTGGACCGCATCCCGCTTTCGGCCAGGTCGAAGAACTGGACGTGACCGATCCGGCCGCCGTCCATGATGCCATTGCCCGTCACCAGCCCACCCATGTCATTCACATGGCGGCGGTCGCGGCCCTGGGTGCCGCCCAGGCCGATCCCCGCAACACATGGCGCATTCATGTGGACGGCGCGCTCAACGTGGCCCATGCCATCCTCGACAAAGCACCGGACTGCTGGCTGGTTCATGTCGGATCGGGCCTGGTCTATGGCGAAAGCGCCAAGACCGGACGCCCGCTCGACGAAAGCACGCTGCTTGCTCCGATCGACGACTACGCCGTGACCAAGGCCGCGGCCGACCTCGCGCTCGGCGCGCTTTCGCGCCAGGGATTGAAGTGTGTCCGAATGCGCCCCTTCAACCATACGGGCCCGGGCCAGACCGAGGCATTTGCCGTGCCGGCCTTCGCCATGCAGATCGCCCGGATCGAAGCGGGCCTTGCTCCGCCGGTGATCCGCGTCGGCAATCTCGACGCGAGGCGCGATTTCCTGGATGCGCGCGACATCGCCAACGCCTATGCGCGTGCGGTTCTGAAGAGCCGCGATCTTGCGCCGAACGCCATTTTCAACCTTGCGTCCGGCCTCTCCTGGCGGATGGGAGACATCCTCGATCGTCTGCTGGCCCGCAGCAGCGTCAAGATCGTCACGGAGCAGGATCCGCTGCGGCTGCGGCCGAGCGATCTGCCCTGCATCGTCGGCGATGCGACCCGCGCCCGGACCCTGCTCGGCTGGGCACCCGAGCATTCTTTCGAGGATACGCTTGCGGCCGTCCTGGAGGATTGCCGCGCGCGCGTGGCCCAGGCGTAGGCAATGATGCATCGCCTGCTTCCCTGAACCCGGAGCTGAGCCGCTCGCGGCCTGCACCGCCCGAAGCTGCCGCGCGACGCGTGCGGCTTACGATCCACCGCCGGGCGATCGGCGACAAACTGGCCGGAAATGGCGGCCCCGCCTCACTGCCGATTTTAGTTGATCTCCCGGCATTGAGCTTTGCGCCGCCTCGTCCTATAAGGCCGCGCGCAGCGCGGCATGCCCGCCTGCTGGGGCGTCGCCAAGTGGTAAGGCATCGGTTTTTGGTACCGACATTCCCAGGTTCGAATCCTGGCGCCCCAGCCAACCTCCACATCAGCGCCAAGCTCGAACGGACGATCGGCCAAGGCGTTTGAAGCATCGCGTGGTTCGACCGGAAAGCCGGTCGGGCATTAGGCGCCTTGAATGGCGATTGCGGTGGTGAGCAGGATCAGACTCAGCATCGCCAGTGCCGCGCGGATAACGTGCGATAGTTCCCAGCGGTTGCGCAGCGCCGTCCACTCCTGCGCTGGTGGGAGCGGAGCTCCGTCGCTGCCTTCAGTCGCGAAGAAGCGCTTGGCCGGCGCGTTCAATTCCACGTCCTGCAGCCAGTGCTTGTTGACCGGCTGGGTCATGAACCAGAAGACAAACTGCATGGCGAGGAGCGCGATCAAGGCGCCGGCGATCAGCCAGACATGGAGCGCACCGCTCGACGTCAGCATCAGCGCAAAAGTCGCGAGGATCCCACCGATCTCCGCGATGCCGCCTCCAATCGTGAAACCCGGGTAGTAGATGCGTTGGACAACGAAATACTCTTGCCTGCCGAGTCGCAACTTGCCCGGCAGCTCCAGCGCGTGGGCGAGCGCCATGGCCATCGCACCGGCCACAAGGACGACGGTCAGGACCTCCAGAAAGACATACATCGGATCGGCCTCTCACTCCAGCTCGAGCGCTTGTGCGGGAGCAACCTCGTCAAGACCGAACGTGATCCTGCCGACCGGGTTCCCATCGGCGTACGCTCCAATTCGGCTGGGCGGCGCGCTGTATGGGCCGTGAGCTGGGCGAAACACCGCGATCGTTTCGACGCCAACCATCGGCCTAAACCTTTTCCGCCGACAGGCGTTGTTCGTTCCAGACGGACCGACAAACACCGTTCGGAGAGGTTTCAACCGATGTATTTCATGGCACTGGCCACCGATTATGATGGCACGCTGGCGCATGATGGCCTTGTCGCGGCCAGCACGATCTTGGCACTGGAGAAGCTGAAGAAGTCCGGGCGCAAGCTGATCCTGGTCACCGGGCGGGAACTGCCCGATCTCAAGGAGGTGTTTCCCGAACTTTCCCTGTTCGACAAGGTGGTCGCCGAAAACGGCGCGCTGGTCTACACGCCGGCCAGCGAGGAAGAGCGCACGATCGCCCCCTCGCCTTCCGCGGATCTTGTCGACAGACTCAAGAAGCGCGGCGTGAAGCCGCTGTCCGTCGGCCGCTCGATCGTCGCCACCTGGGAGCCACACCAAGCCACCGTGCTCGACGTCATCAAGCAGCTTGGGCTGGAGCTGGAGATCATCTTCAACAAGGGCGCGGTGATGATCCTGCCTTCCGGCATCAACAAGGCGACCGGGTTGGCGGCAGCGCTCGACGACCTGAAGCTGTCGCCGCACAATGTCGTGGCCGTCGGCGACGCCGAAAACGACCACGCCTTCCTCAGGGCTTCGGGCTGCAGCGTCGCGGTGGCCAATGCGCTGCCCGCCGTCAAGGAAACCGCCGACCTCGTCACCAAGGAAACGCGCGGCAAGGGCGTCGAGGAGCTGATCCGCAGGCTGGTCAAGCACGATCATCTGCTGGCTAAAAAACGCTTGCGCGGCGTGCTGCTCGGGACCTCACGCGGCAAGGACATCTACTTGTCGCCGATGGAAACAGTGCTGATCGCCGGCAGCTCGGGCATCGGCAAATCGACCTTGGCCACGGCGCTCACCGAGCGGCTGGTCGAAAAGGGTTTGCAATTCTGCATTTTCGACCCCGAGGGCGACTATGACGGACTGAAAGGCGCGGTGCCGCTCGGCAACAGCTCGACTGCACCGAACAAGGAACAGTTGCTGGAATTGATCGAGAAACCGCAGACCAATATCGTGGTCAACGGCCTGGCGCTGAAGGTCGATGAGAGGCCCGATTTCTTCGCTGAATTGCTGCCGGGCCTCGGCAATGTCCGCTATCGCACGGCAAGGCCGCACTGGCTGATCATCGACGAGGCGCATCATTTGATGCCCAAGCGACGCGGGGATACGCGATCCGTGCTTTCGATCGAGCTGCCCGGCACGGTGCTGATTACCGTCCATCCGGAAGCGATCTCGACCGATGCGCTCGGCCTGGTGACGGCGGTGATTGCGCTTGGGCCCAAGGCGAAGGGCGTGATCAAGACCTTCTGCAAGGAAACGGGGCTCCAGGCTCCAAAGAGCATTCCGTTGCCCAAGGGCGACCGGGTGCTGTTCTGGCGGCCGCACGACGGCAAGAAGCCGTTCACGGTAAAGGCAATCGAGCCCGATCAGTCGCTGAAGCGCCACAGCCGCAAATATGCCGAGGGCGAGCTCGACGAGGCAGGCAGCTTCTACTTCACCGGTCCGAGGAAGGCGATGAACCTCAGGGCCCACAATCTCATCATCTTCGCGCAGATGGCGGAAGGCATCGACGACAAGACATGGGAATACCATCTGCGCGCCGGCGACTATTCCAAATGGTTCCGCCAACAGATCAGGGACAAGGACCTCGCCCGAGAAACGGCTGAGGCGGAGAAGAACAAGGCATTATCGGCCGACGAGAGCCGCAAGCTGGTGATCGACGCCGTGCGGCGGCGCTACACGGCGCCTGCTACGGCTGCGGAGAAGTAGAGCAGGTTCGCCGGCCTGACCGGCCGAGCTTTCAGCTCGCCTCGCGCATCGCCTCGGCCGCCTGCAAGTCCACCGAAACCAGCTGGCTGACGCCCTGCTCGGCCATGGTAACGCCGAACAGCCGGTCCATGCGCGCCATGGTGATGGGATTGTGGGTGATGATGACGAAGCGCGTCTCGGTGGTCTTCGACATCTCGTCCATCAAATTGCAGAAGCGCTCGACATTGTGATCGTCGAGCGGCGCGTCGACCTCGTCGAGCACGCAGATCGGCGCCGGATTGGTGAGGAAGACGGCGAAGATCAGCGACATCGCCGTCAGCGCCTGCTCGCCGCCCGACAGCAGCGTCATGGTCTGCGGCTTCTTGCCAGGCGGGCGGGCGAGGATTTCCAGCCCCGCTTCCAGCGGATCTTCCGACTCGATCAGCTGCAATTCGGCCGTTCCGCCGCCGAAGAGATGCGAGAAGAGCCGCTGGAAATGGCCGTTGACCACCTCGAAGGCCGACAGCAACCGCTCGCGGCCCTCGCGGTTGAGGCTCTGGATCGCCTGGCGCAGCTTGCGGATCGCCTCGATGATGTCCTCGCGCTCGGAAACGATGATTTCCAGCCTGTCGGACAGTTCCTTCTGCTCCTCCTCGGCGCGCAGGTTCACGGCGCCGAGCCGCTCGCGCTCGATCTTCAGCCGGTCGAGCTGGCGTTCGATCTCGGCCATGTCGGGCATCGGATCGTCGGCTTCGAGGCCGGTATGCTTGATGACCAGATGCGGCGGCGTGTTCAGCGCCTCCTGGATGCGCGCCTCGACCTCGGCGCGGCGTTCATCCGCCGCGGTCAGCCGCTCCTCGGCGCGAACGCGGGTTTCGCGCGATTCGGCGAGCGACTGGATGGCAGCGGTGGCCGCCTTGTCGAGCTCCGCCTGCTTGTTTTCCGCCTCCTGCAGGCGGTCACCGGCAGCTTTGCGCAGCGCCTCGGCCTCGGAAAGCTGCGTCAGCAGGGCACGGCGCTTGGCGTCGATCTCGTCGGGCGCATCGGCCAGCCGCTCGCGCTCGGCTTCGGCCTCCGCCTTGCGCTCGCCAAGGGCGGCGATCTGCGTCGAGGCATTTTCGGCGCGCTCCAGCCAGCTTTTGCGCTCGGCACCGATGGCGTCCAACCGGCGAATGCGCGCCTCGGCCTCGCGCCGCAGCCCTTCATGCACGGCGCGTGCATCGGCAAGCGTGGCGCGGTCGCGTGAGACGTTGGCGGAAGCCTGTTCGAGCTGAAGCTGCAGGTCGCCGAGATCGGGCGCGTCCTTCAGCATCTCCTCGGCTTCGAGGAAGGAGGCCTGCGTCTCCTCGTGGCTGTCAACGATGCGAGCGCGTGCCTCTTCTAGCGCGGCGCGCCGGCTCAACAGCTCGCCGCCAGCCTTCTCGGCCTCGGCCAGCGCGTTACGCGCGGCATCCAGCGTATGCTGGGCATCGCGGCCGGCCTGGCGCGCATTGCGCTCGGCCTCACTTGCCTGGCGCATCGCCTGCTCGGCGCGAGCCAGCGCTTCCTCGGCCTCGCGCACGACGCGCGTCGCCTGCACGGCTTCGGCATCGAGCTCGGCCAGGCGGTTCTTCTGCGCCAGCCGCTGCGCGGCGGGGGTCGGGGCATCGGCGCTCGCGGTCAGGCCGTCCCAGCGCCAGAGCGCGCCGTCGCGGCTGACCAGCCGCTGGCCGGGCGCAAGCTGCGCCTGAATACGACGGCCGTCGGCGCCGTCGACGATGCCGACCTGCGCCAGACGGCGCGCAAGCTGCGCCGGCGCGCGCACCACGCTGGCAAGGCTCTTCACGCCTTCAGGCAGCGCCGCATCGCCGGGCTGCACCGCGCTTTCGCCCCAATGCACCGGGGCGCTGCGGTCGAGCGGGACGTCGAGATCCTCGCCGAGGGCCGCGCCAAGCGCGGTTTCATAGCCGCGCTCGACATTGATCTGCTCCAGCACGGACGGAAAGAGATCGCCACTGGCGGCGTTGAGGATCTTGGCCAGCGTGCGCGCTTCGGTCTCGATGCGCGCCAGTTCGGCCCTTGCATCCTGCAGCGGCGGGCGGGCCGCGCTTTCGGCGGCGCGAGCCTCGGCGACGGCCTGCTCGGCGGAAATGGCGCCGGCCTCGCTCTCTTCCAGCCGAGCCAGCGCGTCCTCGACCAGCAGGCGCTTTTCGGCCGGATCGGGCAGGCCGGAAATCCGCGCGACGATATCGGAAAGCTCGCGGTCGACGTCGGCGAGCTGGCGCGCGAAGCGGTCGCGGCGCTCGGCGGTCTCGCGCAAGCTACGCTCGATCTGGTGGCGCGAGGCAGCCGCCTCGGCGCGCTCGGCGGTCAGCGCGGCAAGTTTTGCCTCGCTTTGCGAGAGCGTCGCGCCGGCCTGCTCGAAGGCGGCGCGCGTGGTCGCCTCGCGCTCGGCAGCACCTGCATTTTCCGAGTTGAGCTCGGCTTCCTCGGTGCGCAGGCGCTCGAGGATGTCGGCATTGTCGCGCACCATCCGCTCCTCGCGGGCGATGTCGGCGTCGAGCTGCTGCAGCCGGCGTTCGAGCTCGGTCTGGCGGGCGCGGATGCGGCCGGCCTCTTCCTCGATCTGGGTCTTGGCGATCGACAGGCGCTGGAAGGCGGCGGCGGCGGCGGCTTCGGCGTCGCGCAGATCGGGCAGCCGGTGCGCGGCGATGCCCTGCTCCCTGGCCGCCGCCATCTGGGCGGCGGCGCGGTCGCCGACCAGCGTCGTGGCGACGGCAAGCGCTGAACGCGCCTCGCCTTCCTGCGCCTTGGCCAGCGTCCAGCGCAGATGCAAGAGCGTTGCCTCGGCCTTGCGGATATCGGCCGACAAGTTCTTGAAGCGCGAGGCCTGGCGCGCCTGGCGCTTCAGGCTCTCGATCTGGCCTTCCAGCTCGCCGACGACGTCGTCCAGCCGCTCGAGATTCTGCTCGGCACCCTTCAGTCTGAGCTCGGCTTCATGACGGCGCGTGTGCAGGCCGGAAATGCCTGCCGCCTCTTCGAGCAGCGCGCGACGGGCCTGGGGCTTGGCCTGGATCAGCTCGCCGATGCGGCCCTGCCCGACCATCGAGGGCGAGCGCGCGCCGGTCGATTGGTCGGCGAACAGAAGCTGCACGTCCTTGGCGCGCGCTTCCTTGCCGTTGATGCGGTAGAGCGAGCCCGCCTCGCGCTCGATGCGGCGCGACACCTGCAGCTCATCGGCATCGTTGAAGGCGGCGGGTGCCGTGCGGTCGGTGTTGTCGAGGAAAAGCGTGACTTCGGCGGTGTTGCGCGCAGGCCGCGCACCCGAGCCCGAGAAGATCACGTCGTCCATGCCGGACGCGCGCATGTTCTTGTAGGAGCTTTCGCCCATCACCCAGCGCAGCGCTTCGACGAGGTTCGACTTGCCGCAGCCGTTCGGCCCGACAATGCCGGTCAGCCCGCGTTCGATGACGAACTCGCCGGGCTCAACGAAGGACTTGAAACCAAGGAGGCGAAGGCGCGAAAACTTCATTCGCGCCGCCCAACACTACAGGGGTGCGCGCCAAAGCCGGACCGCTTCGGCGCGGCCTGGATGTCAGAGCAGAGGGTCGATGATGGCCGACATTTCCTCAATCGACATCGCCCCTTTGTAGGTCTTTCCATTGATGAAGAAGGTCGGCGTCGAGTCGACCTTGAACTCGTCCGCTCCGCGTTTCTGGACTGCTCTCACATCGTCCAGAAGTTTCTGGTCCGTCAAGCAGGACTCAAAGGACTCCTGTGTAAAACCGGCAAGCTTCGAGATCTGCAGCAGCGCTTCCTTGGTATTGCTGACGCCAACCCAGCTCGGCTGCTGCTTGAACAGCACGTCGACCATGGCGAAGTAATTATCCTTCGAGCAGCGCGCCAGCATGAAGCCGGCCTCCGCGCTCGGGTCGAATGGGAATTCGCGCAGGATGTAACGGACCTTGCCGGTGTCGATGTATTTCGATTTCAACTGAGGGAAGGTGGTGTCGTTGAAATGCGCGCAATGCGGGCAGGTCATCGATGCGTATTCGACGATTGTGACCTTGGCGTCGTCCTTGCCGAGCTGCTTGTCGGGCAGCGCGCCGGGCTTCAGCAGCTCCGCCATGTCGACGGTGCCCTGCGCCTCGGGCACCTGGGCCGCCGCCGGCGTCGCGGCCGGCTTGGCAGGCGTCGACGGGTTGGCCGGCTTCACATCGGCGGCCTTGGCCTCCTCGCCGGAGTCGCTGCATGCTGCAAGCAGCGCCACCGCAGGAACAGCAGCCAGCGTGGTCAGAAGGTTTCTGCGAGACAGACTTTTGCCAAACGGGGCACGGTTCATGCGAATCACCTGATATCGGTTGGATTTTGCAATGCAAGGGCTAGAAAAGGCGAGAGTTGGCGCGAATTAAGGCATCGCGATCCTCAATCCAATCGGGAAACTTGATCACAAGCATCACGAATGCGCGAGATCGGTAACGCATTCATGACGCTTCTTACGACCCTTTGGGCTTCCTTTCACCCATAATTGTAGCGCCGAGCCGCTCCAGCGAAGCGCGCAGGCCGTCGTCCTCGATCTTGCCGACCATGCGCGAAAGCTTCGATTTTTCGGCCTCGCTCAAAGGCCGCGGCGCTGGCTTTGGGCGCGCCTTTTGCGAAAGCACCGGTTTTTGCAGGATCTTGATGCGGCCGACCGCGTTGAAACCCAGGAAGGCGTTGACGCGGTTGATCACCTCGCCGGCCTCGTGCTGCAGATGCAGCGCGGCCATGCCCTCGCAGGCGATGATCAATGTCGCCGGCTCGAACGGGTCGTCCTCATGCAGCCGGCGCGGCCACTGGATCTTTTCCGGCCGCGAGTAGGCAGCAAGGCGCGGTCCGGCGATCTCTTCCCAGGACTGTACCAACCCTATCGAGATGCCGGCGCGCTTCTTCAGCACCGGATCGAGGATCTCGGTCGCGAGATCGCTCACCGGAACGGGATTGCCGAAGGGCCTTTTCCCTGCCATGTGCGTTCTCCAGTTCACCGCTCATTCGATCAATGGCACCGCTCGATCAGACCCGCAAGGCATCACAGCAGGCCCCATCCGGCGATACGGGATCCGGAGATGCCAGCAAAGCTGGATCCCGGGATATCGGGGCCCGCCTGCTTGCCTGGTATGATGCGCATCATCGTGACCTGCCCTGGCGTGTGACGCCAAGCGCGTTTGCGCGAGGCGCAAGGCCCGACCCCTATCGCGTTTGGTTGTCCGAGGTGATGCTGCAACAGACCACGGTCGAGGCGGTAAAAGCCTATTTCCGCAATTTCGTCGAGAAATGGCCGACGGTCGAGGCGCTGGCGGCGGCACCCGCCGAGGACGTGATGAAGGCTTGGGCCGGGCTCGGCTATTACTCAAGGGCGCGCAACCTGAAGGCCTGCGCCGACCTCGTGGCGCTGCGAGGCGGCCGTTTTCCCGACACCGAGGCGGGCCTGCGCGAATTGCCCGGCATTGGTGCCTACACCGCGGCGGCGATCGCGGCGATCGCCTTCGATCGGCCGGCGGCGGTCGTCGACGGCAATGTCGAGCGGGTCGTGGCCCGGCTCTATTCGATCGAGACGCCGCTTAGCGAAGCCAAACCGCAAATCCGCGCCCTGGTGGAAAAGCTGGTCCCGCAAACGCGGCCCGGCGATTTCGCCCAGGCGATGATGGATCTCGGTGCGACGATCTGCACGCCGAAGCGGCCGCGCTGCATGCTGTGCCCGGTGCGCGAGGATTGCAGCGCCATTCTCAGCGGCGATCCGGAACGCTTTCCGGTCCGCCTGCCGAAAGACGACAAGCCGCTGCGCAAGGGTGCCGCCTTCGTCGCCGAGCGCGCCGACGGCGCCATCCTCTTGCGCAAGCGGCCCGACAAAGGCCTGCTCGGCGGCATGACGGAGGTGCCGACCACCGCCTGGACCGCCAGGGTGGATGGCGCGACGACGGCGGATGCCGCGCCTTTTCCCGCCGATTGGCGGCGTGCCGGGCAGATCGGCCACGTCTTCACACATTTCGCGCTCGAGCTCGACATCTTTCATGCCCACGTCAAGCGCGATGCGCCCGACGGGTATTTCTGGTCGCTGGCCCATGAAATTTCCGGGGAAGCGCTGCCCACCGTCATGAAAAAGGTAATCGAGACGGCCATACCGGGCGCGACCAAAAAGCAGCACCCGCATTGAAAGGACCGCAATGACCGAAATCCGCCATATCGTCTTCGACATCGGCAAGGTGCTTATCCATTACGATCCGGACATTCCGTTCAGCCGCCTGATCCCCGATGCCGAGGAGCGGCGGTGGTTCTTCGACAATGTCTGCACGAGCGCCTGGAACATCGAGCAGGATCGCGGGCGGACATGGGAAGAGGCCGAGGCGGCGCTGATCGCCGAGCATCCCGCCCATGCCGAGAACATCCGCAACTTCCGCCGCCACTGGCATGATATGGTGCCGCATGCCTATGACGACAGCGTCGCGCTGCTCGAGGGCCTGATCGATGACGGCCGCGACGTGACCCTGCTCACCAACTGGGCGTCGGACACATTCCGCGAGGCTCGCGCCCGTTTTCCGTTCCTTGAAAAGCCGCGCGGCATCACGGTCTCCGGCGACATCGGCCTGATCAAGCCGGACCGCGCCATCTACGACCATCACGTGGCTTCGTTCGGGCTCGATCCGGCGGCTTCGCTATTCATCGACGACAGCCAGAAGAATGTCGACGGCGCCAAGGCCGCCGGCTGGCAGGCGGTGCTGTTCACCGACGCCGAGACGCTTAAAGCAGACCTTGAACATTTTGGCGTAGCGGCCTGACGCCAATCGGAATGGGAAAACTCGTCCTAACCTTCGATCCGGACTGGCCGATCCTCGACATCGATATCGAGCAGGACCATTTTCAAGGCCATGGTTGCGCGAATTTTCCCACGAGCGGCGTAAGCGAATTTCTTGCTGCGCTGCAGACCTATCCGCTTCAGCGTTCTGAGCTGGCTCTGAGGTCGCCTGGTCTCATAAACATCTCAGTCTTTCCTGCCGATGGGGTCGGCCACCTGTTCGTGCAAGTTGAGGTCGCTGAAGCCGTCGAGGCCCGCAACTTTACACGTGTCCGGCTGAAGATCGACTACGCACGTCTGTCCCGCTTCGCCAACCAGCTTTCGCTGATGACGAAAGGGGATGTAACTGAAATCCTCCTTGAGGAAGATAAAGCCTGAGGCCGCTCTCAGCCCCCTGCCCGCTCCATGCCGAGGCGCGCGATGCGGCGCAGCTCGTCGATCGGGGTCAAGCCGCCGCTGCGCTCATAGTGCCAGAAGGTCCAGCCGTTGCAGGCATCCAGCCCCTGCACCTCGGCGCCGATCTTGTGGATGGAGCCGGCGCTGTCGCCGATGGCCAGCGTGCCGTCGGCGCGCACTTTCGCCGCCCAGCGCTTCTTGGCGTCGTAGAGCGTCGCGCCCGGGGCCACCAGGCCATTGTCGAGCAGGCTGATGAAGGCGACGCGCGGTTCGGCGCGCTTGCCGGACAGCACGGTGAGATCGGCGCTTTCCAGGGGCCGTACCGCGGCGATGCGCTCATTGGCGGCATCGATATAGGCTTGCTCGCGCTCGATGCCGACAAAGTGGCGGCCGAGGCGCTTGGCGACGGCGCCGGTGGTGCCGGAACCGAAGAAGGGATCGAGCACGATGTCGCCCGGCTTGGTCGAGGCCATCATGATGCGGGCAAGCAAGGCCTCCGGCTTCTGCGTCGGATGCAGCTTGTTGCCATTCTCGTCCTTGAGCCGCTCGCCGCCGGTGCAGATCGGGAACAGCCAGTCGGAGCGCATCTGCAGGTCATCGTTCGAGGCCTTCAGCGCTTCGTAGTTGAAGGTGTAGCCCTTGGCCTTCTGGTCTCGCGAGGCCCAGATCATCGTCTCATGCGCGTTCTGGAAGCGGCGGCCGCGGAAATTCGGCATCGGGTTGGTCTTGCGCCAGACGATGTCGTTCAGGATCCAGAAGCCGAGATCCTGCATGCGGGCGCCGACGCGGAAGATGTTGTGATAGGAGCCGATGACCCAGATGGTGCCGCTGGGCTTCAGCACGCGGCGCGCCGCGAGCAGCCAGGCACGTGTGAAGGCGTCATAGGCCTCGAAACTCTCGAACTGGTCCCAGTCATCGTCGACGGCGTCGACCTTGGACTGGTCGGGCCGGTGCAGGTCGCCGTCGAGCTGCAGATTATAGGGCGGGTCGGCGAAGATGATGTCGATCGACTTTTCCGGCAGGCGGTCAAGCGCGGCGACGCAATCGCCTTTCAGGATGGTATCCAGCCATTCGGACCGCTGGGGAGCGTGGGAAAGCTCGTCGAGAAGACGCATGGCAGACATCAAAACACCCAAAGCACGCGTTACGGTTTACTGACCGTTATGGTTACCGATCAGCGTAAACATTCAGTGAAGGCTGCAGAGGCTTGCGCGGTTTGCGAAGAGCGGCCCGTTGGTGTATGCCGCACCGCTTGGGCCAGCCATGCCATGCTCCCCTTCTCAACTTCCGGATTGCCATGCCCCAGCCAGACCTTGTCATCTTCGATTGCGACGGCGTGCTCGTCGATTCCGAAATCATCGCCGCGCGCGTTGATGCCGAGCTTCTGACGTCGGCCGGATTCGAGATTTCGGCCGAGGAGCTTGCCGAGACCTATGCCGGCCTGACCTTCAAGGACATCATGCTGCGGGTCGAGGAGAAGTCGCGGATCCCATTCCAGGCCTCGCTGATCGACCGCGAGGAAGAACTCGTCGACCGCAAGCTGCGCGCAGACGTGCGCATCATCGACGGCGCCCGCGAGGCGGTGGCGGCCGTAACCGCGCCACGCGCCGTCTGCTCCAATTCACGCACCGAGCGGGTCGAATTCGTGCTGGAGAAGGTGCGGCTGCTGCCGTTCTTCGCCGGCCGCATCTTTTCGGGCCTCGATATTCCCAGCAAGAAGACCAAGCCGGCGCCGGACGTGTTCCTCTACGCCGCCGAAAAGCTCGGCGCCAACCCGAAAAACACTTTCGTGATCGAGGATTCCGTGCACGGCATCGCCGGCGCCAGGGCCGCCGGCATGCGTGTCATCGGCTTCACCGGCGCCGGGCACAGCCATCCGGGCCATGCCGATGCGCTGACCGAGGCCGGCGCCGAAACGGTCATCCGGCGCTGGGCGGAGCTCAACAGCACGATCGCGGCGCTGTCGGAGTGGTCGGAAGACGCCTAGAACCCAAGGGATCCGGCTAGCAGCGCGTCGTCAGCGTCGACAGCTGGTCTGTGTCGTAGCGGTTTCGCAGATCGGCGAGCGCTTTCGGATCCGGCGCGCCCTGCGCCGTGAGTTCGGCAAGCTCTTCGAAGTAATGTTCGTGACCGGGCGGAGAGACGGTCATCAGCACGCGCGCCGGCTTCTCGCTGACATTCGTGATGTTGTGCGGCATTCCCGGCGGGATGAACAGAAAGGTGCCGGGCGTTGCCCGAATCGTCCTGTCGCCAACATGCCATTCACATTCGCCCTCGAGCAGATAAAAGGTCTCTTCCTGCACCCGGTGAACGTGCCGCCCGGTGGCGAATTCCGGCGGGATCGTCCAGTCGAACATGCTGGTGTGCCTGGTATTTTCATCGGTAACGAGGAAAGCCATTGGATGGCCACGCAACATGACGCCCTTCTTCTCGTCGGGCATGCGGATGACGGCATCAGCGCTCATTTTATCCTCCTCTGACAGGGCGCTTGATTGCGGCAAGCGTTCGCGCAACATCGGCTGCTCACACCGGAAAGTCGTGAATCCGTTGCCAAAAATTTGCTAAAAGACTCCAATGACAGCCAGGGGCGACGCCTACCAGTTCGGCCCGTTCCGCCTCGATCCTGAGGTGGGCATTCTCTTTTACGGGGCCGAGCCGACCATGCTCGGGCGGCGCGCCGTGGCATTGCTGCGGCTGCTGATCCAGAATGCGGGCCAACCCGTATCGAAGGACGCGCTGATCGACGCCGGCTGGGGCGGATCGGCGGTTGCCGATAACAATCTGACGGTTCAGATTGCAGCCTTGCGCCGGACTCTGGCCGACGCGGCGAATGTCGCGAGTTGGATCGAGACTTTGCCGCGCCGCGGCTATCGCTATGTCGGACCGGCCGTCGCCACCAATGTTCCCGACACCTCGGCCACCACCCGCGCCGCGTCGGCACCGAGCTTGCCTGAGAAGCCCTCGATCGCGGTCCTGCCGTTCTCGAATTTGAGCGGCGACCCGCAGCAGGAGTATTTTGCCGATGGGATGGTGGACGACATCATCACAGGCCTAGCGCGCATCAAATGGCTGTTCGTCATCGCGCGAAACTCGACCTTCAGCTACAAGGGTCGCGCCATCGACGTGAAGCAGGTCGGCCGCGAGCTTGGCGTTCGCTATGTCCTCGAAGGCAGCGTGCGCAAGGCCGGCGGCAGCGTGCGTGTTACCGCGCAGATGATCGATGCATCGACCGGCGCTCATGTCTGGGCCGAGCGCTACGATCGCAGCTCCGACGACATCTTTGCGCTCCAAGACGAGATCGCACTGGCAGCAGTAGGAGCGATTGCGCCAAGCGTGCGGAAAGCCGAAATCGAACGAGTCAAGCGCAAGCGCCCCGACAGTCTCGATGCCTACGATCTCGTGCTGCAGGCCCAGCCTGACGTGGATTCAGGCATGCCGGATCAGGTGACCAGGGCGCTGGTGCTTCTCGAGCGTGCGCTCGCGCTCGAACCGGCCTATGCGCTGGCGCATGGCAATGCCGCGATGTGCCATCATTGCCTGTTCCTTCGCGCCGGCCTGCAAGAGATCAACCGTGCGTCTTCGATCCGCCACGCGCGGTCGGCAATCGTCCACGGGCAGGATGATGCGCTCGCCCTCACATGGGCGGCCTTTTCCATCGGAATGGATGCGCATGATCGCGCCGGCGCATTCGCGGCATTGGAAGCTGCGCTTGCCATCAGCCCGTCATCGGCGCTGACCTACATCCTCGGCAGCGTCATGCTCGGATGGAGCGGTGAAGCAGAGCGCGCGATAGAGTGGAGCGAGCAGGGAATACGGCTGAGCCCGTTCGATTCCTGGGCCTGGGCCGCATTTGACGCGCAGGCGATGAGCCATTTGCTGCGCGGCCGTTACGAAGAGGCTTGCCGTGCTGCCTACAAGTCCGTCCAAGCCAATCCGGCGCACAGCATCACCTATGTGCAATTGGCCGCCGCGCTGGCCAAGCTTGGCCGATTGGACGAAGCGAGGGCGGCCGCCGCCCGCGTGATCGAGCTTCAGCCTGGCTTTCGCTACAGCCGCCAGTTTGCAGGCGTGAATTGCGCGCCCGCGCTCGCGCAGGCTCTTGGCAGCGCATTACGGGCAGCCGGATTACCTGAATAGACGACGAACACGTCTGTTTCGTTTGGCCAGCGAGACGCCGTCGTTGTTTCCTGCCCTTGCTCAGTTCGTCGCCGGAGCGCGCTTCTTCCTCTTGCCTTTCGGCTTGTCCGCCGAAGCGACCGGCGTGTTCTCGTCATAGCCGGCATAGGCCTGGTAGTCGCGCGCGGTCGGCTCCGGCACCACGACATTGCTGTCGACGAAGACGAATTGGGTAGCGGCCGATGGGTCGGTAACCTGCACCTGGTACGGATGCATCTGCGAATAAAGCACCTCGTCGCCATGCTGAACCGCGATGCGGATCGGCATGGTGACGGTGCCGGGCGCGAACATCGGCCCCGGCACGATCTTGCCGGCGACAGCTATCTTCATCGACATCTGGCCGTTGGCGTGGGTGCAATCGCGCGTCACGTCGGTGATCGACGCCTGGTAGATAATCTTCGACGGATCGTGAGCGGGATCGATCGGCTGGCCGTTGGGTCCGGTCTGTGCGGCCGCGGCGGCTGCCTCGGCCTCGGCGTCGGCCGCGGCGTCAACCTTCTTTTTCTTGGGCTTCGCCGTCGTGCCCTTGGCATAGGTGTTGAAATAGGCAGTGCCGTCGCGCAGCGTCACCTTCGGACAATAGGCGCGCAGCTGGCTGGCGAGGATCTTGGGATCCTGCGGCGGCGGCGGCGCGACGGGATCCTTCTTGGTTAGACCAAAGTTAAGAATACCATTGTCGCTCGATTGGCAGCCGGCGGCGGCAAGCATAAAGCCGGTGAGCGCCAGACCCGCGACAAAACGACGGTTGACCGAATAAAACGCCATGAAACTGCACTTCCCTCTCACAAAGCCGGTGACGTATAGCAACCGCGCGGCAAAAATGCGACTGAGCGGGCTCGGAAAATTAACCAATTGCCGTGGATGACGCGACCGGCAGCAACAGGCCTTTGACGATGCAATATGTGAGTACCCGCGGGGATGCGCCCGCGCTTGGATTTTCCGACGCTGTGCTGGCCGGCCTGGCGCGCGACGGCGGGCTCTACGTGCCGCGCGAGTGGCCACAGTTTTCGGCCGCCGACATCCGCGCCATGCGTGGCCTTGCCTATCCGGACCTTGCCATCCGCGTGCTGACGCCGTTCCTCGGCGGCGAGATCGCGGCGCCCGTCTTCGAGCGGCTGGTGCGCGAGGCCTATGCGACTTTCCGGCATGAGGCCGTCTGCCCGCTGGTGCAGACCGGGAAAAACACCTTCATCCTCGAGCTGTTCCACGGCCCGACGCTGGCCTTCAAGGACGTGGCGATGCAGTTGCTGGCGCGGCTGATGGATCATGTGCTTTCGGAACGGGGCAAACGCGCCACCATCGTCGGCGCGACCTCGGGCGACACCGGGGGTGCCGCGATCGATGCGTTCGCCGGCCGCGACCGCACCGACATCTTCATCCTGTTCCCGCACGGCAAGGTATCGCCGGTGCAGCAGCGCCAGATGACGACGTCGAGCGCGGCAAACGTCCATGCGCTGTCGGTCGAAGGCAATTTCGACGACTGCCAGGGCCTGGTTAAGGACATGTTCAACGACCACGCCTTTCGCGACAGGGTGTCGCTGTCGGGTGTGAATTCGATCAACTGGGCCCGCATCATGGCCCAGATCGTCTATTACTTCTCGTCGGCCCTGTCGCTCGGCGCGCCCGACAGGCCGGTCTCCTTCACCGTGCCGACGGGCAATTTCGGCGATATTTTCGCCGGTTACGCCGCCAAGCGCATGGGCCTGCCGATCGAGCGGCTGATTATCGCCACCAACGACAACGACATCCTGGCACGCACGCTGGCGAGCGGCGGATACCGCACCAAGGGCGTGCTCGCCACGACCTCGCCGTCGATGGACATCCAGGTGTCGTCTAATTTCGAGCGGCTGCTGTTCGAGGCCGCAGGCCGCAATGCCGAGACGGTGCGGCGCTATATGAACGGCCTGAAGCAGTCGGGCGCCTTCACCATCGAGGAGGGCGAGCTCAAGCGCATCCGCGCCGAATTCGACGCCGGCCGCGCTAGCGTCGACGAGGTCGCCGCCACCATCCGCGCGACGCTCGAGGCGAGCAACTACCTGCTCGATCCGCATACGGCCGCAGCCGTCCGTGTCGCCGCCACCCAGGACTCCGGCGCGGTGCCCATGGTGGTGCTCGGCACCGCGCATCCGGCGAAATTCCCGGCGGCGGTCGAGGCCGCGAGCGGCATCACCCCTGCCCTGCCCGCATGGCTAGGCGGCTTGATGACAGCCGACGAAAAATACACGATACTTCCATCCGACTTGAAAATGGTGGAAGATTACGTGGACCGCCACTCGCGGGCGGCGCGTTAGGGAGTACTTGCCATATGGGTGTTGAGGTAAGCCGTCTGTCGAACGGCCTGACAGTCGCCACCGAAACCCTTCCAAGCATCGAATCGGTTGCCCTTGGTGTCTGGGTCAAGTCAGGCGCCCGCAACGAGCGCGACGAAGAGCATGGCATGGCCCATCTGCTCGAGCACATGGCGTTCAAGGGCACGAAGCGCCGCAGCGCCTTCGAGATCGCCTCGGAAATCGAGAATGTCGGCGGCGAGATCAACGCCGCCACCAGCGTCGAGACGACCTCCTACTACGCCAGGGTGCTTTCCGACGACGTGCCGCTGGCGGTCGATATCCTGGCCGACATCCTGCAGGAATCCGAATTCGATCCCGACGAGCTGGAGCGCGAGCAGCATGTGATCCTGCAGGAGATCGGCGCCGCGCACGACACGCCCGACGACATCGTCTTCGACCGCTTCACCGAAACGGCTTTCCGTCATCAGACCATCGGCCGCTCGATCCTCGGCACGCCGGAGACGGTCAAATCCTTCACCTCCAAACAGCTGCACAGCTTCATCGAGCGCCAATATGACGCCGAGCGGATGGTCGTCGTGGCCGCCGGCGACGTCAAGCACGACAATTTCGTGCGCGAGGTCGAGAAGCGGCTTGGCGGCTTCCGCGCCAAGGCGGCGGGCAATATCCCGCAATATGCGCAATATGTCGGCGGCGACTTCCGCGAGGACCGCGACCTGATGGATGCGCAGATCGTGCTCGGCTTCGAGGGCCGCGCCTACCATGTGCGCGATTTCTACGCCTCGCAGGTGCTGTCGATGATCCTGGGCGGCGGCATGTCGTCGCGGCTGTTCCAGGAGGTGCGCGAGAAGCGCGGCCTCTGCTACTCGGTCTATGCCTTCCACTGGGGTTTTTCCGACACCGGCATCTTTGGCGTGCATGCCGCCACCGGGCAGAGCGACATCGCCAAGCTGGTGCCGGTGATCATCGGTGAATTGCAGAAGGCCGGCGAGAGCATCCAGCAGGACGAGCTCGACCGGGCGCGGGCGCAATATCGCGCCGGCTTGATCATGTCGGCCGAAAGTCCAGCGAGCCGCGCCTCGCAGATTGCCCGGCAACTGCTGTTGTTCGGACGACCGATCGCCAAAGAGGAATTGATGGAGCGGCTTTCGGCGCTGACCGTCGAGCGGCTGACCGACCTCTCCTCGCGGCTGTTCTCGACCAAGCCGACGCTTACCGCGGTCGGTCCCGTGGGCACGCTGGCGCCCTACGAGGCGATCCTCGAATCGCTTGCGGGCCCGCAGACGACGGCCCGCCGGCTTGCCGTCTGATCTTCGACCAAAACCGTGTTCGCGCTCCCTTTCTTTCGCCGCGACCTGCCGGCACTGAAGGGCGACAAGGTCACGCTGCGCGTGCCCTTGACCAACGATTACCGCGAATGGTCGGCGGTGCGCGGCGAAAGCCGCGCCTTCCTCGAACCCTGGGAGCCGCGCTGGCAGCCGGACGAGCTCGACCGCAATGCCTGGCGCCTGCGCATCAGCCGCTACCGCGAGGATTATGCCCAAGGCACGGCCATCGCCTTCTTCATCTTCGAAAAATCGAGCGGCAAGCTCGCCGGCGGCATCACGCTCGGCAACATCCGCCACGGTGTCGCGCAGAGCGGCCATATCGGCTACTGGATCGGTGAACGCTTCGGCGGCCGCGGCATGATGACCGAGGCGGTCAAGCTGGTGTCGCGCTTCGCCTTCGATACGCTGCGGTTGCACCGGATCGAAGCTGCCTGTATTCCCGAAAATGCCCGGTCGATCCGCGTGCTTGAAAAAGCCGGATTCCGGCGCGAAGGACTTCTGCGATCCTATCTCAGGATCAACGGCATCTGGCAGGATCACTACCTCTACGCCCGGATCGCGGACGATCCGCCGGGCGATGGAACGAAGGGCTGATTGTGACGAATTTTCCGCGATTAGCGTCGCTGTTCGCCCTCATCATGACGGTCGTCACGCTTTTTTCGGCCATGCCGGCTTTTGCCGTCGAGCCGATCAAGATCGCGCGCGACGACAAGGCGCTGGACCTGTCGCGCGCCGTGGAAATCTACCGGAACCAGGGTGAAAATTTCCAGGTCTCGACGGCGCCCGGCCCCGACGGCATCGTGCGGCGCATCGAGGTGGAAGCCAATGACGCTCGCTCGAGCGGCGACTGGGCCGTCTTCGCGCTCGCCAACACCACCGACCAGCAGCTTGACCGGCTGATCGTCGCGCCGCATTTCAGGCTGGTGAATTCCGGCATCTTCTGGCCGGATCTCGGCTCCACGCGCATCGCCGCCATCACGCCCAGCGAGGGCTTCGCGCTCGACCGCCAGACAAGCCCCGACGCCGACGTGTTCCGGGTGACGCTGAACCCCGGAACGGTGGTGACCTTCATCGCCGAGCTCGCCTCGCCGAAACTGCCGCAGGTCTATCTCTGGGAGCCGGATTCCTACAAGGACTCGGTCAATTCCTACACGCTGTTCCGCGGCATCGTCATCGGCATTTCGGGGCTTCTTGCGCTGTTCCTGACGATCCTGTTCGTGGTCAAGGGAACCTCGATGTTCCCGGCGACTGCGGCGCTCGCCTGGGCGGTGCTGGCCTATATCTGCGTCGACTTTGGCTTCCTCAACAAGATCATCGAGATATCGCCCGGCAACGAGCAGATCTGGCGGGCCGGCACGGAGGTGGCCTTGGCCGGAACCTTCGTGGTGTTCCTGTTCGCCTATCTCAACCTCAACCGGTGGCATGGTCATTTCAGCTACGGCGCGCTGGTTTGGATCCTCGGGCTCTTGTTGATCGCGGGGGTGGCCATCGTCGATCCGGCGGTCGCCGCCGGCGTTGCCCGCATCTCGTTCGCCGCCACCGCGCTAACAGGCCTCGGCCTCATCATCTTCCTCGGCATCCGCGGCTATGACCGCGCGATCATGCTGGTGCCGAGCTGGGTGATGGTGCTGCTATGGCTATGCGGATCGTGGATGGCGATCACCGGCATGCTGGACAACGACATCGCCCAGCCGGCGCTGGGCGGCGGGCTGATCCTGATCATCCTCTTGATCGGCTTCACGGTCATGCAGCACGCCTTTGCCGGCGGCGCGCTGCATCAGGGCCTGTTCTCCGACCTGGAGCGGCAGGCGCTCGCCGTCGCCGGCTCGGGCGACATCGTCTGGGATTGGGACGTGCTGCGCGACCGGGTGGTGACCAAGCCGGACATCAGCCTGCAGCTCGGCCTTGCGCCCAACAGCCTTGGGGGTGCGGCCCGCAACTGGCTGCCGGTGCTGCATGCCGACGACCGCGACACGTTCCGCACCACGCTCGACGTGGTGCTGGAGCATAGGCGCGGCAAGGTAGCGCAGAACTTCCGCCTGCGCGGCGCCGACGGCCATTACCATTGGTTCTCGCTGCGCGCCCGCCCGGTGATCGGCTCCGACGGCGAGGTGATCCGCTGCGTCGGCACCATGATCGACGTCACCGAGCAGAAGAAATCCGAGGAAAGGCTGCTGCACGACGCCGTGCATGACAATTTGACCGGCCTGCCGAACCGCGAATTGTTCATGAACCGGCTGGAAGCGATCATCTCGATCGCCCGCACCGAGGAGAAGGTGCGCCCGACGGTCTTCATCATCGATATCGATCGCTTCAAGCAGGTCAATGACGGCCTTGGCATCTCCGCCGGCGACACCATTCTGCTCACCGTCGCGCGCCGGCTGCACCGGCTGCTCAAGCCGAAGGATTCGCTGTCGCGCTTTGCCGGCGACCAGTTCGCGCTGATGCTGCTTTCGGAACAGGACCCGGCCCGCATCGCTGCCATGGCGGACGCCATCAAGCACGCGATCAACAATCCGATCACCTTCGCCAAGCGAGAAATCGTGCTCACCGCATCGATCGGTCTGATCACCTGGACGACGGCGCAGACTTCGGCCGAGGACATGGTCAAGGACGCCGAGCTTGCCATGCACCAGGCCAAGCGTTTCGGCGGCGACAGGATCGAGCCCTTCCGTCCCGCCTTCCGCACCGTCGGCACCGACCGGCTGCAGTTCGAATCCGACCTTCGCCGCGCTATCGAGCGGCGCGAGTTCACGCTTGCCTACCAGCCGATCGTGCGGCTGGAGGATGGCAGCGTCGCCGGCTTCGAGGCGCTGCTGCGCTGGGACCATCCGCGCCGCGGCATGATCCCGCCGGGGGACTTCATTCCGGTCGCCGAGAATTGCGGGCTGATCGTGCAGCTCGGCCTGTTCGCCATGCAGCAGGCGGCCGAGGACCTCGCGACCTGGCAGAAGCAGATCGGCGACGCGCCGCTGTCGGTGTCGGTCAACCTGTCCAGCCGCCAGCTCATCCGCCGCGACCTGGTCAGCGACGTCCGCTCGGTCATCGCGCGCGCCAATCTGAAACCGCGCTGCTTCCGGCTGGAGCTCACCGAGTCCCTGGTGATGGACAATCCCGAGCAGACCGCGCATGTGCTGACCAAGCTGAAGCAGCTCGGCATCGGATTGTCGCTCGACGATTTCGGCACCGGCTATTCCTCGCTCTCCTACCTGACGCGCTTCCCCTTCGACACCATCAAGATCGACAAGAGCTTCGTCGACGACGCCACGCCGAAGCGTGCCGTGCTGCTCAAATCGATGGTCAACATGGCGCATGAGCTGGGGCTTTCGGTCGTGGCGGAAGGCATTTCGGATGAAAGCGACGCGCTGGAGCTGCGCCAGATGGGCTGCGAATATGTGCAGAGCTTCATGTTCGGCGCGCCGATGCCCGGCGACCAGGTGCTGAAGACTCTGAGGGAGCAGTATCCGCTGACCCAGGCTTAGGTTGGCGCGCTTGATGCGGCCGGTCGTTCCAATGGAGTAGCGAGACACTCTGCGATTGGCCGTTACGTCCATCACATCGTCATTCTCGGGCTTCACCCGAGAATCCATTCCGTGACGTTAACGCATTGAAAAGCGTTGCAGAGTTCTGCACCGCTGCACTCTATGCTCGATGTAACGGCATGGATCCTAGGGTCTGCGCGCGTCGCTTCGCTCCTTGCTCCGCCCTAGGATGACGAACGTGCTAAGCGTGCCCGGCGGCGGCGCTCAGATGGGCGAGGTCGATGCCGATCGAGGCAAGGATACGGTCGTATTTGCGCTCGATATCGGTGTCGAAGAGAAGCTCCGGCGTCGCCGGACAGGTGAGCCAGCCATTCTCGGAGATCTCCGTTTCGAGCTGGCCGGCGCCCCAGCCGGAATAGCCGAGCGCCATGAGGGCATGGCGCGGGCCGCGGCCGGTCGAGATGGCGCGCAGGATATCGACGGTTGCCGTCAGGCAGATATCGTCGGAGACGTTGAGCGAGGATTCCACGCGATAGTCGCCCGAATGCAGCACGAAGCCGCGGCTGCGATCGACGGGCCCGCCGTTGCGCACGACGAAATCGCGCGTATGCGCCGGCAGGCGGATCGCTTCCTGCTCGTTCATGATGCCGAGTTGCACAAGCAGGTCCGGAAACAGCATCTGCTGCGTCTGATTGATGATCAGCCCCATCGCGCCCTCGTCGCTATGGGCGCAGATGTAGATGACGGAGCGCGCGAAACGGTCGTCCTTCATGCCAGGCATGGCAATCAGGAACTGATCGTCGAGGAAACCGCGTCCGGCGGCCGACTTCTTGTGGCGCAGCAAGTCCATGGCCTCAGCGTAACGCGTTTCGGCTGCGCCGAAAAGATGGTGCCAGTCCCAGATGTCACGCAAATATGATACCGAGAGAGCGATGAAGTCATTGCGCGGCCAAGAACGGACGGTCAAATCACCGCATGCGATACATGAAATTACTGGTTCTCGGCGTCGTTTTCGGGTGGGCTACAAGCCTACCGGCCGAGGCCTCCTCCTCTAACTGGTACAACAGTGAAGGCGGCAAGGTTCGGCTGGTGACCACCGGCAAGCCCGACCAGGTCGGCAAGATCCACGGCGTGCTCGACATCGCGTTGAAGCCCGGCTGGAAAACCTATTGGCGCGATCCAGGCGACGCCGGCGTGCCGCCGCAACTCGACATATCGGGCAGCACCAATGTCGCCGACGCGCAATTGTCTTTCCCGCCGCCACAGCGGCATGACGACGGCTACGGCAAATGGGCCGGCTACGATCGTCCGGTGTCGCTGCCGGTGACGTTCACGCTGTCTTCGCCAGACCAGCCGGCGACCATCGATGCCAACATCTTCCTCGGCATCTGCGAGACGATCTGCATTCCAGTGCAGACCCGGCTCAGCGTCGATCCCGGGTCCGACCCCGATAACGCGACCGACGCGGCCCTGGTGAAAACCGCACTTGCGACGCTGCCCTCCCCGGCCCGGTCCGATTTCGGCATCAGCGTGCTGTCCAGCGACCATGAGACCCTTGTCGTCCAGGCGCAGTCGCCCGGCGATCCGCAATCCGTCGATCTGTTCATCGCCGGCGAGCGCGACTACATGTTCGGCGCGCCGGTGCGCAGTCAGAAGGATGGCAAGCTCGTCTTCACCGTGCCGATCCTCGACCGGCCATCGGCGACGCCGACCGATGGCGGGCTGTATTACACGCTGACCAGCGCCGAGGGTTCGGTGGACGGGCTGCTGCCTTTCCCTTGATCCAGGGTCTTTCTGAGCCGCAATTCCGGACGGAAAACCGCTGCACACTTTCCTGGAATTGCTCTGAAGAGTTGCCGGAGCCCGCGCAGTCCGATATCGAAGGCATCGATCCTTCCCATCCCCCAAGCGAGGCACCCATGACCATTGCGGTTGGCGAAAAACTGCCCGAAGCGACCTTCAAGACCATGACCGCGGACGGCGCAAAGTCGATCACCGGCGATGAGATCTTCGCCGGCAAGAAAGTCGTGCTGTTCGGCGTTCCCGGCGCCTTCACGCCGACCTGCAGCAACAACCACCTGCCTGGCTATCTGGAGAATCATGATGCCATCCTGGCCCGCGGCGTCGACACGATCGCCGTCGTCTCGGTCAACGACGTGCATGTCATGGGCGCTTGGGCGCGGTTCACCGGCGGCGAAGGCAAGATCCTCTATCTCGCCGACGGCAGCGGCGATTTCGCCAGGTCGGTGGGACTAGACAACGATCTGTCCGGGGCCGGCATGGGCCTGCGCTCGAAGCGCTTCTCAATGATCGTCGACGACGGCAAGGTCGTGGCGCTCAATGTCGAGACCAAGCCGGGCGTCGACGAGAGCGGCGCGGCAAAAATCCTCGAGCAGCTCTAGATCAGGTCAGGTTTCGTTGACCCATGATCTTGTCCGAAAACCAGTTCCACTTTTTGCGTTCGCTGACCTTCGGTTCGGGATCATGCTCTGATGTTTGACACCGTCTGGCGCGCAGTGGCGATCGGCGTCGGCGCCACAGTATTCATGGATGTCTGGGCGATCGTCCTCAACAAGGCGTTCGGCCTGCCATTGCCCAACTGGGGCATGGTCGGACGCTGGGTGCGGCATCTGCCGAAGAGGGTTTTTCACGACGATATCGGCAAGGCGGCACCTTATGCGCATGAAAAGGCGCTCGGCTGGGCATTCCACTACCTCGTTGGCATTCTCTACGGCGTGATCCTTGTCGTGCTCGCCGGCGCGGGCTGGCTGGCGGCGCCGACATTCCTGCCGGCCTTCATCCTCGGCATCGTCACGGTCGGGGCGGGCTGGTTCCTGCTTGCGCCGGGCATGGGCGCCGGCTGGGCGGCGTCCAAGCTTCCCAATCCGATGAAGGTGCGCGCGCTCAACCTCCTGGCGCACACAGTGTTCGCGCTCGGCATGTTCTCGACGGCGCTGCTGATCCGCTGACGATCAAATGCCGCTATGCGGCGCCAGTTCGTCGATGGGGCGCCAGCCGTGCAGGATGCGGCGAGCCTCAATGTCATAGGCGAAGTAATTGCCGCCGCCCGCCGGCTGATCCGCGACACGACTGATTTGGCGGGAATCGAGCAGAAGCAGCAGAAGTGTCCCCACGCCTCCATGGCCAATGAAAGCCAAGTTGCCGGTGAGGCCGGTGCCAAGCACGGCGTCGATTCGTCCATGATGCGCTGCTGTGCGTCTATCGCCCTTTCCCATCCGCGGATACTGTCGTGCGGCCTGGCGAAGAACTCGTCGGCAACCGCTTCGAATTCCGGCGGCGGCAGGAAGCCCGTCGCCGATCGGTCGTTCTCGTGCATCCGCTCTCGCACCTCGACCCCGAGATGAAGGTGCTTCGCCAGGATTTCCGCAGTTTCGACCGCCTTGCGTTCAGCGGACGACACGATGCGCCCTATCGAGCCAACCCAGGGCTGGTCGAGCATCGCAACGGCCCTCGCCCGGCCGACGTCGGACAGCCCCCATTCCGGCACCGGAATGCCGGCGTCGATGCGGACCTGGGGATGGGTGATGTAATAGGCTAAGGGCACGGTGAACCTCCCGCCATTGGCCGGCCTGCCGGCAGGCCTAATAGCTTTGGGTCGAGCGTCGCGCCTTCGCAACCGCCGGCCGCTTCGGCTGCGCTGCGGGCTGCGCCGCCAAAACAGGCTTCACCGGGCCCTTCTTGAACGGTGCCATGCCCTGCCGGGCCAGTTCGTCGGCGCGCTCGTTCTCCGGGTGGCCGGCATGGCCCTTAACCCAGTGCCAAACGACCTTGTGACGCCGGTTGGCCTCGTCGAGCGCCTGCCAGAGCTCGCCATTTTTGACCGGCTTCCTGTCGCCGGTCTTCCAGCCGTTCTTCTTCCAGCCGTGGATCCATTTGGAGATGCCGTCCATGACGTATTTGCTGTCGGTGTAGAGGTCGACCGCGCAAGGCTCCTTCAGCGCGTTGAGCGCCGTAATGGCGGCCAGCAGCTCCATGCGGTTGTTGGTGGTCTCGGCCTCGCCGCCGGACAGCTCTTTGGTGACGCCGTTGTAGCGCAGCACCGCGCCCCAGCCGCCCGGCCCGGGATTGCCCGAGCAGGCGCCGTCGGTGAAGATCTCGATCTGCTTGTTCATGTCAGCCCGTATTCGGATGGCGACTTGATGGCGCGGTGGAAGCGCATGCGGCGGATATATTCGGTCGGATCGCGCTTCATCACCAGCCCGCCATCCGGAATGGTCAGCCAGTCATAGAGGCGGGTCAGCATGAAGCGCAGCGCCGAGCCGCGCGCCAGCATCGGCAGCGCCGCCTTCTCGTCGTCCTGAAGCGGCCGCACCGACTGGTAGCCGGCCAGCAGCGCCGTCCCCTTGGTCAGGTTGAAGGAAAAATCCTTCTCGAAGCACCAGGCGTTGAGGCAGGTGGCGACATCATAGGCGTAGAGGTCGTCGCAGGCGAAATAGAAGTCGATCAGCCCCGAAAGCTTCTCGCCGAGGAAGAAGACGTTGTCCGGGAACAGATCGGCATGGATGATGCCCTTAGGGAGGCCGGTGGGCCAATTGCGCTCGAAATCGGCGAAATCGGCATCGACCTCGGCCGCCAAGCCGGGCTCGACCTCGTCGGCGCGCTCGCGCGAGGCCGCCCAGAGCTTGCGCCAGCCCTCGATCGCCAGCGCATTCGGCCTTCGCATCTGAAAATCCTGGCCGGCGAGATGCAGGCCGGCGAGCGCCTTGCCAACTTCCGCGCAATGCGCGGCCGTCGGCCGCCTGAGCGACAGGCCCTCGAGGAAGGTGATGATGACGGCGGGCCGGCCGGCCAGCATGCCGATGACGGTGCCGTCATGCGCGGTGACCGGCAGCGGGCAGGAAATGCCTTTCCTGGCAAGATGGCCCATCAGGCCGAGAAAGAACGGCAGGTCGGCCTTGTCGACCCGCTTCTCGTAGAGCGTCAGGATGTAGGAGCCGGTCGAGGCGTGGACCAGGAAATTGGAATTCTCGGTGCCTTCGGCGATGCCCTTGTAGGAGAGCAGCTCACCCACCGGATAGGCCTTGAGGAATGCGGTCAGCTCGCCTTCGTTGACGTCGGTGTAGACGGCCATCCGGTTTCACGCCGCTCCGTTGACGAAGGCCATGTCGGCCGCCGTCAGTTCGACATCGCGCAAAACCCGCATCACCGGAAAATCCTCCGTTTCCGTGGCCGTGACGGCCAGATCGATGGTGACGTCGAAGCGTTGCCGGAACGCGTCGATGATCTCGTCGACGATGATTTCCGGCGCCGAGGCGCCGGCCGACAGGCCGAGTGTCCTGATCCCGGCGATCTCATCCCACGGAATTTCGGCGGCGCGCTGCACGAGAAGCGACATTGTCGCGCCGGCGCGCTCCGCCACTTCGACAAGGCGACGCGAATTGGACGAATTGGGAGCGCCAACGATAAGGAAAAGATCGGCGCCGGCCGCTGTCTCCTTCACCGCTTCCTGGCGGTTGGTGGTGGCGTAGCAGATCGATTCGGCCGCGGCCGCATGCAGTTCGGGAAACCGCTCCTGGAGCGCCCGGATGATGCCGGCGGTGTCCTCGACCGACAAGGTCGTCTGGGTGACGAAGCCCAGCGCCGAAGCGTCGACGGGCACGAAACGCGCGGCGTCAGCCTCGGTCTCGATCAGTGTCACCGCGCCTTCCGGCAATTGTCCCATCGTGCCGATCACCTCCGGGTGACCGGCATGGCCGATCAGGAGTACGTGGCGACCGAGACGCTGGTGGCGCATCGCCTGCTTGTGCACCTTGGAGACGAGCGGGCACGTGGCGTCGAGATAGAAGAGATTGCGCGCCTGCGCGTCCGCCGGCACCGATTTCGGCACGCCATGCGCGGAAAAGACCACGGGCGACTGTCGATGCTCCGGCGGAATCTCGGACAGTTCCTCGATGAAGACGGCGCCCAGGCTCTGCAGCCCTTCGACGACGTAGCGGTTGTGCACGATCTCGTGGCGGACATAGACCGGCGCACCGTATTTCTTCAGCGCCAGCACGACGATCTGGATGGCGCGGTCGACACCGGCGCAGAAGCCGCGCGGCTGGCAGAGCCTGATCGTCAGCGGTGGCTTTTTCTGGGTCATGAATGCAAGGCCGATTCAGTCGGAACCAAGAACATGATGCCGAAAGGTGTGAAGCGGTTTTCGGACGACATCATGCTCTATCTGTTTGATTAGGCGAAATGATGTGCGCACCCCTGCCCTGTCAAGAGCGAGGACGCTCACTGCTCCTTCGCCGGGCGGCGCAACCTCAGGATCAGCACGGCTGCAAGGGCGGCGGCCAGCCCGTACCACGTGACGGCATATTGCAAATGGTTGTTCGGCAGGTCGATGATGGTGACGCCACCGACCGGCAGGCCGCCAGGATTCGGCGTCTTGTCGGCATCGACGAAGAACGGCACCAGCACGAACCCGGCAGGCAGACCGGCGGTCGCCGCCATGACGTCGCGGTCCTTCCAATAGAAGATGTTCTTGGCGACGTCATTGTCGGGAAGCATCATCGACGGCTTTGCAGGCAGCGGATTGCGGGCGAGTCCGGTCACCGTCACCTTGCCGGCGAGTTCGCCCTGCCGGCGCTTGGAGGGATCCTTGAGGTCATAGGGAACGAAGCCGCGGTTGACGAGCACGAAGCGGCCGTCCTCGAGCTGCAGGGGCGTGTAGACGTTGAAGCCGCTGTCGCCTTGCCAGGTGGAAAAGAAGTGCCGCTCGCCCTGGTGCAGGAAAGTGCCTGTTACCGTCACGGGCGTGTAGTCGACATCGTGGGAAGCGGCGAATTGCTTCTCGACGTCGGTCAGCGGCAACGGCGCGGAATGCGTGCGCTTATCGATGGTCGCGAGCAGGTCCTCCTTCCAGTGCAAGCGCTGGACCTGCCAGGTGCCGAGCCCGATCAGGACGGCGAACAGGATGAGGCCGAGACCGATGAGCAACGCTAAGCGCGGCCGCGAACGGTCGGCAACCGAGCCTGTAGTCTCATTCATTCTTGGGCTTCCAGCCTGCCTTCAGCGGCCTTCTTGGAATATTGCAAGGTGATCAGCACGCCCTTGATGAGGCGCAGCGCCGTCAGGCAGAGCACCAGCGCCAGCGGTATCCACAACATAAAGTGCAGCCAGAGCGGCGGACTGAACGTCACCTCCATCCACAATGCGAGGCCGACGACGACAAAGCCGATGATCAGGATGACGAACACGGCCGGCCCGTCGCCCGCATCGGCGAAGGAATAGTCGAGTCCGCAATTATAGCAGCGCTTGCCGACGGTGAGGAAACCCGAGAACAGCTTGCCTTCGCCGCAGCGCGGACAACGGCCATGCAGGCCGGCAGAAATCGGATCGATCGGTGGCCAGATCGCCTTGTCTTCGCTCATGTTCTCACCGTAGACCTTTTTGCCCCAAAGAATAAGGCGGCCACGTCGCCGCAGCCGCCCCTTGGGATTCCGAAACCCGTCGGTTTAATGGCCTTCGATCAGTGCGCCGTTCGAGGCCCAGACATAGATGGCGCTGAACAGGAACAGCCAGACCACGTCGACGAAGTGCCAATACCAGGCGGCCGCCTCGAAGCCGAAATGCTGCTTCGGGGTGAAGTCGCCGCGCCACGCGCGGATCAGGCAGACGAGCAGGAAGATGGTGCCGATGATGACATGGAAGCCGTGGAAGCCGGTCGCCATGAAGAAGGTGGCGCCGTAGATCGAATCCCTGAAGCCGAACGGAGCGTGCATGTACTCGTAGGCCTGCACCATGGTGAACAGCATGCCGAGGCCGACGGTCAGCACCAGGCCGTTGATCAGGCCCTTGCGGTCGCCATGCAGAAGCGCGTGGTGCGCCCAGGTCACCGTCGTGCCCGACAGAAGTAGGATGATGGTGTTGTAGAGCGGCAAGTGGAAGGGATCGAGGACTTCAAGCCCCTTCGGCGGCCACACGCCGCCGGTGAATGCGGTGCGGGCATACTGGTTCGCCTCGCCGGGGAAGAGACTTGCGTCGAAGAAGGCCCAGAACCAGGCGACGAAGAACATCACCTCCGAGGCGATGAACATGATCATGCCGTAGCGCAGGTGCAGCGAAACGACGCGCGTGTGGTGGCCCTCATGCGCTTCCTTGATGGTGTCCGACCACCAGGCGAACATCGTGTAGAGCACGATGATCATGCCGATGAAGAACAGCCACGGATTGGCGATGTTGTGGCCGAAGACCGGGAAGTTGCCGCCCTTCAGATACTGCATCAGGCAGACACCGCCGATGGCGGTGACCAGCGCGCCGACGGAACCCAGGAAAGGCCAGGGGCTGGGGTTGACGAGATGGTAGTCGTGTTGTGGTTTTGCGTGCGCGTCTGCCATATCAACCCCCGAGGCTTGCGTCGGAATCTGGAACTTTGTTGCTGCTGCCAGCGGCCGGCGCCGAGGAGGCGACCGGCTGTTTGTTTTCGACCGGGAACATCGTGTAGGACAGGGTGATGGTCTTCAAGTCCTTGAGTTCCGGCACGTTGACGATGTCTGGATCGACATAGAACACGACCGGCATGTCCAGCGTCTCGCCGGGTTTCAGCGTCGTGTCGGTGAAGCAGAAGCACTCCACCTTGTTGAAATAGGCGCCGGCCATTTCCGGCTGCACGTTGAACGAGGCGCGGCCGGTAATGGTGCGGTCGAACTTGTTGGTGGCGCTGTAATGCGCCTGCGCCGTCGCGCCGATCTTGATCGTCACCGAGCGGGCGACAGGCTCGAACTGCCATGGAATGCCGTTGGTGTTGGCATCGAAGCGGATGGTGATATCGCGGTCGAGCACGCGGCCGGCATATTGCTTCTCGGCGCGCTGCGTGGTCCCGCCATAGCCGGTGACCTGGCAGAACATCTTGTAGAGCGGCACCGCCGCATAGGCCATGCCGACCATGCCGGTGAAGAAGGCGAGGCAGACGGCGGCGACGATGCCGTTGTTCACCTTGCGGGGCTTGCTGCTGGCCTCGCCGCCCATCAGCCGCCTCCCAGCAGGCCGGAGCCGGTGATGCTGGCTCCGCTGTGACCGAAGCGCACGATGGTGGCGGCATAGAAGACGACGACCAGCGCTGCCAGCGCAAGACCGATGGCGATGGAGCGGTTGCGGCGGGCCTTCTGCTGGCGTTCGGTCAGCGTGACCAGTTCGAGTTTCTTGTCAGCCACGATCATGCTCCCCCCATCATGAGGGCGCGCCCGACCACGCAATCGACGAGATAGGCGGCAAAGATAGCGAAGAGATAGAGCAGCGAATAGCCGAACAGGGCCTTGGCCGGCTTCATCGCGCGATCGTCGTCGGCCATGGCAAGCACTTTCCAGGCATACCAGACGAAGCCTGCGCCGAGGGCCGCCGAGACGACGCCGTAGCCGGCCGTGGTGTAGCCGAGCGCCCAGGGCAGCACCCCGACCGGCGCCAGGATCAGCGCATAGGCAAAGATCTGCCTACGGGTCGAGGCATGGCCGGCGACGTTCGGCATCATCGGGATGCCGGCGCGGGCGTAGTCGTCGGATTTGAAGAGAGCCAGCGCCCAGAAATGCGGCGGCGTCCACAGGAAGATGATCAGGAACAGGATCACGCTTTCGAGGCTGACCGAGCCGGTCACGGCGGCCCAGCCGATTACCGGCGGGATGGCGCCGGCGGCGCCGCCGATGACAATGTTCTGCGGCGTCCAGCGCTTCAGCCACATGGTGTAGATGACGGCGTAGAAGAAGATGGTGAAGGCGAGAAGCGATGCCGACAGCCAGTTGACCAGCACGCCGAGCGTCATCACCGATAGCACCGACAGCACAAGGCCAAAGCTCAACGCCTCGCCTGGGGTGACGCGACCGGACGGCACCGGGCGGCCGGCGGTCCTCGTCATCACGGCGTCGATGTCGGCGTCGTACCACATGTTGAGCGCGCCGGAAGCACCGGCGCCAATGGCGATTGCGAGGATAGCGATCACCGCCATGAGCGGATTGATGGCGACGGGCGCCGCGATCATGCCGACAAACGCCGTGAAGACGACCAGCGACATGACACGCGGCTTCAGGAGGGCGAAGAAATCGCCTGCGGTCGCTTCCGACATGCGAAAACCCGCTTCCTCCATCAATCTGTCTTCGGCAAGGGCCATGCGTACTTAAAGTCCATCATTCCGTTGGCCAAGACCGCCGGGCAAGCCGGCGGCCTCGTATGCGTCGGGACGCTGCCTACCTGATCTTCGGCAGCTGTTCCCACTGGTGGAACGGCGGCGGCGAAGGCAGCTGCCATTCGAGCGTGGTGGCGCCCTCGCCCCACGGGTTGGCGCCGGCGACGCGCTTCTTCTGGAAGGCCTCGAACACGCCGTAGAGGAAGATCGCAACGCCGACGGCCGCGATGTAGGAGCCGTAGGACGAAACCATGTTCCAGCCGGCGAACGCGTCCGGATAGTCGACGGTGCGGCGCGGCATGCCGGCGAGGCCGAGGAAGTGCTGCGGGAAGAAGATCAGGTTGACGCCGACGAAGGTCACCCAGAAGTGGGTGTTGGCGATAACCGGCGAGTACATGTAGCCGGTCATCTTCGGGAACCAGTAGTACCAGCCGGCGAAGATGGCGAACACCGCGCCCAGCGACAGCACGTAGTGGAAGTGGGCGATCACGAAATAGGTGTCGTGCAGCGAGCGGTCGAGACCGGCATTGGCCAGCTGAACGCCGGTGACGCCACCGATGGTGAACAGGAAGATGAAGCCCAGCGCCCACAGCATCGGCGGCTTGAAGGAGATCGAGCCGCCCCACATGGTGGCGATCCAGGAGAAGATCTTCACGCCGGTCGGCACCGCGATGACCATGGTGGCAAACACGAAGTAACGCTGCGTGTCGAGCGACAGGCCGGTCGTGTACATGTGGTGCGCCCAGACGATGAAGCCGACGGCGCCGATCGCGACCATGGCGTAGGCCATGCCGAGATAGCCGAACACCGGCTTCTTCGAGAAGGTCGAGACGATATGGCTGATGATGCCGAAGCCCGGCAGGATCAGGATGTACACCTCGGGATGGCCGAAGAACCAGAACAAATGCTGGAAGAGGATCGGGTCACCGCCCTGATCCGGCACGAAGAAAGCGGTGCCGAAATTGCGATCGGTGAGCAGCATGGTGATGGCGCCCGCCAGAACCGGCAGCGAGAGCAGCAGCAGGAAGGCGGTGATCAGCACCGCCCAGGCAAACAGCGGCATCTTGTGCAGCGTCATGCCGGGAGCGCGCATGTTGAAGATGGTGGTGATGAAGTTGATGGCGCCGAGGATCGACGACGCGCCGGCGATGTGGATCGAGAGGATCGCCAGGTCCATCGCCGGGCCGGGCTGGCCGGATGTCGAGAGCGGCGGATAGATGGTCCAGCCGCCGCCGACGCCGAAGGCGCCCGGCGCGCTCGGCACGAACATCGAGGAGAGCAGCAGGATGAAGGCAGGCGGCAGCAGCCAGAACGAGATGTTGTTCATGCGCGGGAAGGCCATGTCTGGCGCGCCGATCATGATCGGCACCATCCAGTTGGCGAAGCCGCCGATGAGCGCCGGCATGACCATGAAGAAGATCATGATCAGGCCGTGCGCGGCGCCGAAGGCGTTGTACATGCTCTTGCCGCCGTCGATGGCGGCGTCGCCCTGCATGCCGTAGACCATCTGCGCCAGGCCGCTGAAGATCTGGATGCCCGGCTCCTGCAGCTCCATGCGGATGGCGACCGAGAGCGCGGCGCCGATGATGCCGGCCATGATCGCGAAGATCAGGTAGAGCGTGCCGATGTCCTTGTGGTTGGTCGAGTAGACCCAGCGGACCCAGCCATGCGGCCTGTGGTCGCCGTGATCGTGAGCTGCAGCCTCTGCCATGTTCCGCTCCGTTCCCTAAATCTTGCTAACCCGCGGCATCAGTTGCCGGCGGCCGCTACCTTGTTGGTACCATCGATCTCGGCCATCAGCGCCTTGTTGGCGGCGGGCACGTCGGTCTTGGCCGTATCCAGCCAGGTCTTGAACTGCGCATCGGACACCACGCGCACGGCGATCGGCATGAAGGCATGGTCCTTGCCGCAGAGCTGCGAGCACTGGCCGTAGTAGAGGCCTTCCTTCTCCGCCTTGAACCAGGTCTCGTTGGTGCGGCCGGGGACGGCATCCATCTTGATGCCGAAGGACGGCACGGCGAAGGAGTGGATGACGTCGGTGGCGGTGATCAGCACGCGGGTCATGGTGTTGACCGGCACGACCAGCTCGTTGTCGACCGCCAGCAGACGCGGATAGCGGGCGCGATCTTCCTTGCCGGCCTTGGCGCGGTCGGCATCCTGAAGAACCGCCGAGTTGAAGGAGAAGGTCTTGTCGACCTGGTACTCGTAATCCCAGTTCCACTGGTTGCCGGTCGCCTTGACGGTGAGCTTGGCTTCTTCCGGGGGGGTGTATTGAGCGGTGAGCAGTTGGAAGGAGGGAATGGCGATGAGCAGAAGCACGATCACCGGCCCGACGGTCCAGATCACCTCGATCAGCGTGTTGTGGCTGGTCCTGGACGGCACTGGATTGGCACTGGCGCGGAACCTAACGATGCAGACCAGCAGAAGCACCAGCACAAGGATGGTGATCGGGACGATGAACCACATGGTGTAGTTCCCAAACCGCTCGATCTGCCGCATCATGTCGGTCGCGGGCGCCTGGAAGGTCATCTCCCATTCCCGCGGCTGGTCGGCACGAGCCGCCGCACTGGAGAAGAGCACGGCCGAAGCTGCCGTACCTGCCAAGAATTCAGCGCTTGCCAGGAATTTCCTCATCGCCCTCTCGTCTCCCACTTCCCGCGATCTGGTCGCACCAATAACGGACGACACCGGAATTGGGAATCCCGGGCTGTCCCGAGGCTGGTTCAAACCATACTCTATTTCCCTCCGCAAGAAAGGAGCGGAGGAAACCGTGCGGCATTTTTGCGCGCAGGCCGAAGGCTGCGTTCGGCGCCCGCCATGCTATATGCGCGACGGTCGCAATTCGGGCGAATTTGCTTTGGAAAAGCATGCAATTGCCGGTATCGGGGCGGACCGGCGGAGGTCTCGTCCTTTACTTGGCCCCGGCGCGGCTTAAAGTGCCGTGATTCGCAATGGAGCCGTTATGACTTCCTGGCTTTCGAGAACCCTGGCGAAGGTCGTCCTTGCCGTCGCCTTGCTCGGTGTCGGCGTAGCCGTCGGCGCCCCCGCCTCGCCTAACGACGCCAAGCCGCCGAGCGGCACGGTGAAGTCGACGCATGGCGCGTGGTCGATCATCTGCGATACGCCTGCAGGTGCTACCTCAGAGCAATGCGTGATGATGCAGAACGTTGTCGCCGAGGACCGCCCTGAAATGGGGCTTTCGGTCGTGGTGCTGCGCACAGCCGACAACAAGGCCGAGATCCTGCGCGTGCTGGCGCCGCTCGGCGTGCTCCTGCCCAACGGGCTTGGCCTCAATGTCGACGGCAAGGATATCGGCCGCGCCTATTTCGTGCGCTGCTTCCAGGACGGCTGCTACGCCGAGGTGATCCTTGAAAAACCGCTGCTCGACACGCTGAAGAGCGGCACGTCGGCCACCTTCATCGTCTTCCAGACGCCCGAGGAAGGCATCGGCATTCCGGTCGATCTCAAGGGCTTTGCGGACGGCTTTGCCGCCCTACCTTGATCTTCTTGCCCATGCACCGCGGCCATTTCCGACGCTGAGGTCGGATGGCGAATGCGGATTTGGCGGCAGGAGGCTCCATGCGCACGTCATTGTCCGCTTTCATCGCTGGGCTGGCGCTGGCCGGTGCGGTTTCGGTCGCCCGGGCCGAGGACGACGAAATCCTCCAGAGGCCCGACTCGGCGGCGATCCTCGATATCGCCAAGGGCTTCGGTTCCGCCAGGATGGGCACGGACGACAACGGCGATCCGATGATTTCGGGGCGGATCGAAGGCGTTAAATACCTGATCTATTTCTACGGCTGCGAAGACCACGAGAACTGCAAGTCGCTGCAATTCGCGACCGGCTACGCCGACCCGCTTACCGCTGACCAAGCCAACGCCTGGAACGCAAAATACCGCTGGGTGAAGGCCTATTCGGGCAACGGCTCGAATTTCAGGATGGATGTCAGCTTTGCCGGCGGCATCACCAGGGCCAATCTCGAGGAGCAGTTTTCCAATTGGAACGCGATGGCCGGCAACATCAAGGACTTCGTCAGCGGCAAGTGATGGCGGCGCAATCGTCGGCTTGACCCAGTTGGCGATTGTGCGAAGGCGGCTTCGCGCCTACATGCCGAGGAACGATTTGTTTCCACGAATGGATTTGCCATGAACAGCCTGATCGGCCAATTCGACATTTCCGACGATCGCGTCAAGGAGATCGTCACCGAGACCATCAAGGGCGCCGACGACGGCGAGTTGTTCCTCGAATACAGCGAGAACGAAGCGCTGATGTTCGATAATGGCCGGCTGAAGACGGCCAATTTCAACACCGACCAGGGGTTCGGCCTGCGTGCCGTGGCCGGCGAGGCCAGCGGTTATGCGCATTCGAGCGATCTCTCCGAAGCCTCGCTGTTGCGCGCGGCAGACGCAGTCTCGGCTGTCAAAGGCGGCTATTCCGGCACATTGGCCGGAGCGCCCGCCCGCACCAACCGCCATCTCTATGGCGACGAGAACCCTATCCCCTCGCCTTCCTTCGAGGCCAAGGCCAAGCTGTTGCAGGAGATCGACGGCTGGCTGCGCGCCAAGGATCCGCGTGTGCGCCAGGTGACGGCGTCGCTTGCCGCCTCATGGCAGCATGTCGAGATCGTGCGCGGCGACGGCCAGATTGTGCGCGACATCCGCCCGCTGGTGCGGATCAACGTTTCCGTGGTGGTCGGCGATGGCGACCGGCAGGAGAGCGGCTCCTACGGGATGGGCGGCCGCAAGAGCTTTGGCGAGTTCGTCGGCGAGGAAAGCTGGAAGCATGCCGCCGGCGAGGCGTTGAGACAGGCGCTGATCAATCTGGAAGCGGTTCCGGCGCCCGCCGGCACATTCGACATCGTGCTCTCAAGCGGCTGGCCGGGCGTGATGCTGCACGAGGCGGTCGGGCACGGGCTCGAAGGCGACTTCAACCGCAAGAAGACATCGGCTTTCGCCGGCCTGATGGGCCAACAGGTGGCGGCGAAGGGTGTCACCGTGGTCGACGACGGCACCATCCCCGAGCGGCGCGGCTCGCTCACTGTCGACGACGAAGGAACGCCCTCGGCGTGCAACGTGCTGATCGAGGACGGCAAACTCGTCGGCTATATGCAGGACCGCCAGAACGCCCGGCTGATGGGCATGAAGGCGACGGGCAACGGCCGCCGCGAAGGCTACGCGCACCAGCCGATGCCGCGCATGACCAACACCTACATGACCTCGGGCGACATGGAGCCGGAAGAGATCATCGCCTCGGTCAAGAACGGCATCTACGCCGTTTCCTTCGGCGGCGGCCAGGTCGACATCACGTCGGGCAAGTTCGTGTTCGGCTGCACCGAAGCCTACATGATCGAGAACGGCAAGGTGACGCAGCCGATCAAGGGCGCGATGCTAATCGGCAACGGGCCGGACGCCATGCACCGCGTGAGCATGATCGGCAACGACATGAAGCTCGACACCGGCATCGGCATGTGCGGCAAGGCCGGACAGGGTGTGCCTGTCGGCGTCGGCCAGCCGCATCTGCGGATGAACCAGATGACGGTGGGCGGCACCAGGGTTTGAGGGTCTGTCGTCCACTGCCTGACGAACGACCATCCCGAGCAGTCTCCGCGCGCCAGGCGGTTGATTCCGGCGTGAATGCATCCTCCACCTTGAAGTGAACACAATCGTGTTAGGACATTATTAATTGTTTAATTGGCGGGGCGAGCGTTTGCGCATTAGCTTGTCGCCAGTCTTCTCGTTGCGGTGGTGTCGGCAATGCAGCGTTCCCCTGGCGTCCTGACTTCTTCTTTCCTCATTGGCCTCGTTTCCCTGGTTGGCGCATCATCGCTGCAAGTCGGCCCCGCAGCGGCGCAGTCGTCGCTGTTCAAGCTAACGGCTGCGAGTTCCGCCGCAGTCGGCGGCAGCACCAGCGTCCCATATGGCTGGCTCGATTTCTGTCGTCGCCGGCCGAAGGAATGCAAAGTGCCTGCCCTGCCTGCCACAAGCGTCAGGCTGACAGCGCAGAACATGGGCATCCTCAAGCGGGTAAACCAGAAGGCGAACCACTCCATCAAGCCCGTCAGCAATTACGACCACTGGGGCACGATGATGGACCACTGGGACTATCCGACGGACGGCAAGGGCGACTGCAAGATCTACGCGCTCTACAAGCGCAAGCTGCTCCTGGAAGCGGGCTTCCCCCGGCAGGCGCTGCTGATGACGGTGGTGCGCGACCTCCACAATGAGGGCCACACCATTCTGACGGTGAAGACCGACAAGGGCGATCTCGTGCTGGACAATCTGGTCGACGAAATCCGCCCCTGGAACGCCACCGGCTATTATTTCCTGAAACGCCAGTCGCAGCAGAACCCGAACACCTGGGTGTCGATCAACCAGCGCGGCGGCACGGCGAAACGACTGTCTCCGAGTTCGTAAGGGCCAGAGCGTTTCACGGAAACAGCGAGCCGCTCTCTCGCCCTGGGATGCAATTCTGCACGGAAGGCTATGGCGAAGTCGCCGAGCCCGAACCTTCACCTTTTCCCGCAATCGCTCCCGGCGTGACCAGAGCGGTCTTGTCTGCTTTGACGGACTGATCCGTCACATTCTCTACCTCGCAAATTCATAGGCCGGAAAATCCGGCCCGTGAACGAGCGTTGCCGCCCGCGGCCAAGCCTTGCTGGCCTACTGCTGGCAGGGCGGCTCGCCAGGACGCCCGCAGGTCGGCTTTTTGTTTCCCTGCGGCGGCTGCTCCTTGAGCTGCTGCGGCAGGCGCCGTTCCTGTATCTGAGGCTGAGGCCGCTGCTGCAAGCGTCTTTCTTGCATCTGAGGCTCAGGCCTCAACTGCTGCAGGTGTCTCTCTTGCATCTGAGGCCTTGGCTGCGCCTGGAACTCTGGCCTTTGCGGCCTGAGCACCTGCACGTTCGGCCTTTCCTGCTTGAAGCTGCGCTGGACGTTGATGCCTGCGCCGGCGGAACCCTCTTCGCCGTTCGGCAGCCTGCGAAACTTCCTGTTTGCGTTGGCCGAACCCTGATTCTGGTCGGAGAACACACTCGGATTGTTTCTCCTGAGCCGCTCCTGCACGCTCGCCCGGTTGTCGGCTGGCGCACCATTGACGGTCGGCAGCTTGCGGAACTTCTTACCGCTGTCGCCTCCGTTGACCGAGCCTTGATCGCTCGGGCTGAGGGCTGTCTGGCCTCCCGACAGATCCTTGCGTGTCAGCTTCCTCGGTCTGCCTTCGTTCTGGCCGGACAACGCATTCGGATTGTTCTTCCCG
>NZ_JAIUHJ010000028.1:0-70242 GCF_020165105.1 Mesorhizobium sp. CA5
GGCGTCTCCGGCCAGGAGGCTATTAAAGCCAGGTTACAGACGGCGATCAGCGGGCTCTTCGAGCGATTGGAGATACCGATGACGAAGGCGCCCTTGGAGCGGGCAAGCTCTGCCACGCGCACGGCGTCGATGGTCGAGCCAGAGCTGGATATCACCACCTGAACAGTTCCGTGCTGCGCGGTTCCCGCTGCCATCATCGCCAGATGCGCGTCGCCCAAGGCGCGGCTGAATTTGCCGATGCGGGTCATCTTGTAGGCGAGATACTGTGCCGTGACGGCGGAGGCGGCGATCCCGAAACACTCGACCACGGAAGCATCGAGGAGCTTTCGCGAAGCGGTAGCCACGTCTTCCCGGACGATCAGTTGCTCGGTCTCGCGCAGCGAGGTGATCGCGGTATCGACCAGCCGCTGGATGTCGTCGGACGGCGAGCCGTTGTCCCGGGCCCGCTCGTCGGTCGCGAGTTCCTTCGCCAGCGCCAGCTTGAAGTCCTGAAAGCCGGAGAAGCCCTGGTCGCGGCAGAAGCGCATGACGCTCGCCTCGGACGATCCCGATGTCTCGGCAAGCTCGGTGATGCTCTGGCGCAAGGTGGTGTCGGGCTGCGCCAGCACCGCCTCGGCGACGCGCGCCAGCGCCGGCGTCATATCGCCCGCCGCTGCTCTCAGCGAGGCTATCAGCGCGTGTGTCATGCGAGACCCCTCAGAAGATTCTCGGTGCGAGCAGGATCCTGGCCGAACCATGCTCAAAAATGCTCAGCCACCCAGGGCGGCGGTCCAGCGAACAGCTGATCACAGCGACGTATGTCAGCCGAGTCGCCTGCAACGAGGCCATACTGCGCCAATTTCGAGGCACTGCGAAAGCCCGTGAAGAGCTGGACGAAGGCCGGCGCATCCATGCGCACGGCCGGGCCACATAAATCAGCCCCCTCGCGCACTTCGGCGGCGCCTTCGCGAATTTCGATTTCGAGCGATATATCGCCGATGCGCAGCGCGAGCTTTGCCTCGTCGACATGGTAGCCGCGCTGGCGCAAGGCCGTCGCTGGATCGAGCACCCGCAACAACCATTCCTCCTGGCGCGCAAGGCGCCAGCCTTTGTCCGGTATCGCCGCCACTAGATCGTCTTGTGGCGCGCCATGCCAGCGAACCGCCGGATAGACCGAGCGGAAGCGGGCAAGAAAGGAAAGCAAGCCTTGTGCCGCCTCGGGCGAAGCGGCGGACCAGTCCCGTACCGTCAGGCAAGTTTTGTCAGCCATGTCGAGTATCAGATAGGCGGCCTCGCCTTCGGCGAGATAGGCGGCGAGCGAATCTGTTGGGGCACGCCGCAACTCGTTCCAATGCGCGGCAGCGCGTGCAAGCAACCCGGATTCGCCAAGTGTCTTTGCGACATAGGCGCCGGCCAGGCGCGAATCGTCGAGTTCGATGCGATCGAAGGCGAGCCGGCTCGCGGAAGGTAGTGCCGCTGTTGCCGCCTCATAGACGATCTCGTGCCCGGCAAGCTCGAAGCCGGCCTTGCGGTAGACCGGCCGCGTTGAGGCAAAGAGAGTGGCGATCGCGGCGCCCTGGCTCCTCGCCTCATCGCAGAGAGCATCCACAAAAGGCACGGCAAGGCCCTCTCCGCGCCGTTCCGGCGCGATCGCCACGTGTACGATGTTGGCCGCGCGCACGGGCTTGCCGTGGAAAATATGCGCAGTCTGCAGCAGACCCGCGCATAGGACCGGACAACCGTCCTCGCCGCGACTGAGCCGCAGCGCCTCGACCCCAATATTGGCGATGTATTCTTGCGACCTCGCCTTGCTGAAACCGAAGGCCCAACTCAGCAGGCGAGCGACGTCGGCGAGATCCTTGGTGGTCGCCATTTCGGTTGCGAAGTTTTTTTTCATGTCCGTTCCGTCTATGACGCTTTTCATCATAGCGAATAATCGCGGGCGCGCAATGGCGGCGATCCAATAGGCAGATTTGCGTGGTCGGCGGAATCTTTGTTGGCCACCTTTCGACACGAAATGGTGGCCAGCGGTAACGGCTTCCAACAGAAACAAGCACTTACCTTTAAAGGCGGGGTAAGTCGCTCACTGTGCTCAGTGCTTGGGTGTCTTCAACTTGCCGGTCCCGAGCTGATCCGAGCCGATATCAGTCTACCGATCCATGGCTTCCAGCAGATAAGCTCCCAGGATGAATGCGGTTTGGGAATCCGGCGGCCTCGAGCAGGACACGTACTGAAAGCGGACTTTGTCAAGCTAATGCTTGACCTACAGAATGGCGCCTTCCGCCGCTAGAAGCTCAGCGGGCGCTTCTCGACGACGCTGTGGTTGAATTGTCGACAACGACGTCAATGGTGTCGCGCACACGGCGCGCTACAAGTTTGATTGTAGATCCGTCCGGTGCCGGCTTTTAGGCCGAAAGCCGACCGGCAGCTTGAGCCCATGAATCTTCAAGAATGGACATTCAGCTGGCCCGGAGGATCGCCATCTGGACGTTTTCAGGAAGCGGCGCGCAAACTCTCGATATCCCTTACGATTTGACGATCTCCGTCACGCAATGGACGTAGTCCATCCGGTGGCCTTCGGGGGCGCGCGCTACGTCGGCTTCATAAGCGCCGTAAAGATCGTCGACGATTGCGGCACGGTCATTGGCGGGACGCGAGGGATCGAGCGCGTTCGCAAAAACGGTTTCCGACCAGGAGCGGAGCGTCGGCACATAGGCCCTGGCAAAATCCTGCGCGTTGCCATGGACCCGGAAGGCCTCGGCATAGGGGCACGGCGTCACCATGGTGAAGATGTTTTCCAGCCTCAGCCCGGCCTGCGACACCGGCGAAACGGGATCGCGAAAGGGTGCTGCGAACTCGTCCGGCGTCTTGTAGAATTGCTGGAACGTCGCGTTGACATATTCCGTCTCGCTGATCCGCCCCGCCGCAAGCAGATCGCGCCAATGGCGCGCGAAGCTGTCGAACATGTCGACCCCTGTCGTATGCCCGAGATAGCGCCCTTCCTCGTCGACGCAGAAATTGGCCAGCGCCAGCCGGCCGCCGGGCCTCAGCTCGCGGGCCCTCGCCAGCAGGATCATCTCCCAATCGCGCAGCCCCTGGGCGCGAAACTGCGCCCGCTCGGCTTCCGTCGCGCCGACCGCCTGGACATGGTCGGCGATCATGCAGGGCCGTTTGCTGATCCAGTGCATCGCCGTGGCGGAAAAGCCGAACGACAGCGAATTGTCCGGCAGGATCTGGCGGTAGAAGCTGGTGCCGCTGCCGAAGATGTAGAGGCCGGGCGTCTCCGCCAGCGGAACCTCGGTGGAGGTTCCCAACAGTCCTTGGCTCAGCCGGAACAGGGTCGAGAAATCATTATGGGGCAGGTCGGTATAGGTGATCGATATCGCCCGATCCGGTTCCCTCTCCCGAACGGCGCCAACCAGCCGCCGCATCATTTCCATCGAGGTGCCGCCGTCGGCCGCGCCGAAATCGGCGACGGCGAATGGCTGGCCATCGGCCAGCCGAGGCATCCCGGCGACTGCCTTGACGACGAGATCGCCGACCTTGTCGATGACGTATTTGGCGCCGACGGTGTTGGCCGAGTAGTAGCCCGCCCCACGCATGGCGATCTTCTGGCCGTCGGCTGCACTCATTTTCTTCTCCCCTTGTTGTTATTCATCGTCCACCCGGCCTCCGCCAGCTCCGCGCATGCGCGATCGCTCGCTTTCCGGCACATAGGTTCTGACAGCGAAGGAATTGAGCGCGGCAAGCGTCCGCTCGTCGATCGCGCCGCGCCGGCCTGTGGCCGGCCGCTCGATTTCGGCGCGATGTTCGATGACGACGTCGGCGCGCTTCGCCAGCCCCGCAGGTCGCGCGACGCGCATGGCCGAGCGGCGCAGCATGGCGTCGAGCCAGACCGGCAGACCGACACCAATGATCGCCAGCGGCAGCGCGCTCGCCGGAAGCGGATCGTCGAGCAGCAGGGCCGCGGTTCGGATCGGACAGAGTGGCATTTCGGCAGATTTGTCGGCATTGCCTTTTCGCCAGCGCGCAGCGCGGGCAGGGTCGGGCACCGCGAAGGACTGCGTGTTTTCGGCAAGGCTCAGCATGGCCATGCCCCAATTGTCGTCCTCGACCGCGAGCCGGCGCGCCGCGCGCCCGATATCCTCGGCCAGTCCCCAGGAAAATCCCGCACCCCGCGCCGTCTTGGCGCTGAGCGTCTCCACCTCGTTGAGCGACAGGTCGATCACGCGGCTTCTCCAGCCGATGCGGCGCTGGCGACCTCCTCGATCAGGGGCTCGCCGCTGAACAGCGCGATCCGCAGCCAGCGGTCCGAGCGGGGATCGAAGCTGCGCGCGCCGAAGAACGCCAGCTTGGCGCGCAATATGTCGACGGGCCGCAAATCGGCGCCGATCAGATTATCGTGAATCTCGGCATAGGGGAATTTCGCAACGATCTGGGTGCGCCGCACCGCATGGCGCCATTCGGGCCGGCGCAGCAGGAATTCCGCGACACTGGCCGAGGCCGGCTCCTGCGCCAGCGCGGCCGCCAGACCGAGCGCGTCGCGCGCGGTGGCCAAAGGCTGTTCGAGCTCGGCGCCGTCCTCCTCGAACCGCTCGCCGAGCCGGGGCTCGAGCTTCTCCGCCGATACATACCAGAAGCGCGCATTAGCGGAGGGCTCTGTGAAGTCGATTGCCCCCGCCCATGAATAGCAGTCGAGAAGCGCCTGGCGCAGCGAGCCGCAGTCCATGGCGCCGTCGATGGCATGGCCGGGCGTCTCGTCGGCTTTCATCGTGTCGCCGAGCTCGTCGACCAAGGCGCCATGCGGCTCGAGGACCAGGGAGACGCAAGCCTCCTGCCCTTCCAGGGAGAACTGCTCTTCCGCGAAGCGATAGACCGCATCCCACGGCCGCGGCTTCGCCAGGAGCCGGTCGAGATTTTCGGCCAGCGTGTCGAGATCGGCGGCTAGGGACCGGGTGGCGGCGGCCTGGCGGTCGTCGTCGCTGTGCCAGCGACCAACGCGCTGCGCCAGGTCGGCGAGCGCCTGCGCGAAAATTCTGCGTTCCGCCACGGCGGCCTGCGGTTCGGCGCGCACCCGCGCCAGAGCGGTTTCGCGGGCCAGAAACCAGCTATGCGTCAGCAGCGGGTGGCGCACGAGGAAGGGCGCCATGCCGAGTCCCGTCGCGTTGCCGACCCCGAGCGCCCGGCGCAATTCCGGCGCCAGTCTTGCCGCGCCGGCCGGATTGCGGCGACGGGCGATGTGATCGACCAGATCGAGCGTGAAGGATCGGATCAACCAGACGGTGAGCATCTCGGCCTGGAAAGACCCGGCAAGTTCCGGACGCGCGGCGATCTCGTCGCGGTCGGCGATGCCGAACTTGCCGTTGCCGTAGACTGCCGTGGTGCGTAGCAGATAGCCGACGCCAAGCAGTTGCTCCTCGTCAGGCTGCCGTCCCTGAGCCAGCGTTGAAGCCACGTCTTCGAACAGCCGCACGCTCTTGTTGGCGCGCGCCAGCACCAGCTCGCTTCTGGTGTATCGGCCCGCCTCCTGCAGCGGAGCGTTCGCCTCCAGCCGCGCGATTTCGGCGGCATCCGGCAATCCGTCGTAAAGAACGTAGCTCGTATCCCAAGCCTGCGCGATCACCCGGTCGGACCGCTTCTCGTCGTCAAGCGGCGTCGAGAACGCGACCAGGCTGTAGGTTCTTGCCGGCGTCTCGACGGCATACACCGCGCGTCCAAATCCGTTGTCGTCGAGGTCGAACAGGTGCTTGCGCACACGCCATTTCTCACTGGTGGCACGGCGGATCAATTGGCGCAGGAAACTGAGACGCGTCGGATGCGCCGCGCCAAGCCGCTGCAGTCGCATGACGATTTCCGGCGGGCGCAGCGGAATCGCCGTCATGCGGCGGTCCCGGCCAGCCTTTCAAGCGCGGCGAGCGCTTCGGCCGCCACCTCGATGCCGTCTCTGCTGTTTTGTTCGCGCGCGCCGAAGCGCCTTGTGCCCGGAAGCCTCGTATCGCCGACGAAGGCGCTGGCGATGGTTTCCAGGTTGCCCGAGAACGCCCCGGCCGACGTTGCGTCGGGCGACACCGCCAAAAAGAACTGCCCGGTTCCGGGCGGACCTCCGGCGGTGCCGGAGAGGGGGCTGGCGACAAGCCCGGGGTTCGCCCCCGTCAGGCATGCGGCGAAGATCTCCACCAAGAGCGCCGAGCCGACGCCCTTGTAGCCACCCGCCGGCGCCATCGTGCCCTTCAACGCTTCGCCGGCATCGGTCGTCGTATCGCCGCTTGCGTCGAAGGCCCAGCCGGGTGGGATCGGCTCACCCGCGCGGGCGCGCTTCATGACTTCGCTCTTGGCGACGACACTGGCGCTCTGGTCGATGACGAAGCGCGCCCCGCCCTGCCCGTCCGGGACAGCTAGCGACCAGGGATTGGTGCCGAGGGCCGCCTTGCGGCCGCCCCAGGGTGCGATTGAGGCCGGCGCGTTGGTGAAGCCTAGCCCGACCAGGCCGGCTTGGGCGATCCGCTCGGTGTGATAGCCGAGCGCGCCGCAATTATAGGAGTTGCGGATGGCGAGCGCCGCCACACCTTGCGATCGCGCCGCTTCGATCAGGGCCGGCAGGCCGAGGGCGATGGCCGCATGCGCAAAGCCGTTGGCGGCATCGACGGCGACGACCGCCGGAGTCGGCCGCGTCAGGCGTGGTTCGGCCTGCCCCAGCACCTTGCCGCAGATCAGGTGTTCGCAATAGGTCGATAGATACATGAGCCCATGCGATTTCAGGCCGTCGCGTTCGGCCGCGGCGATGCCGGCGGCCAGCGCCTCGGCCTGCCGCTCGCTTGCGCCGTGCCGCATCAGCGCAGCGCGCGCGAGCGTTTCGATGCGGGCTTGGGTCAGGCGTGTCATCCCCTCACCCACCGATCATGCCGCGGCATAGCCGAACTCCCCTTCGCTCGCCCGCGTCTGCAGGCGGATGCATTCGATGAAGCGCAGCGACGCCGGCTGCAGGTTCCGGCCCTTCTTGGCGATCCAGCCGACGGTGCGGCTCGAACGCGAATCGGCAAGCGGCAGGAAGCGCACGTCGTGGCTCGATTTCCAGCGGCAGAGCCGGGGCAGGATGGTGACGCCGAGCCCGGCCTCCACCATCGCCAGATTGGAGCTCACATTGGTCGCGGTGAGCTTGGAGCCGGCGGCAAGCGCTTCGGTCTCGGCAAGCCCCAGTGCCGCGGCCGCGCCATTGCGGATGAAGCTCTCGCCGTCGAGCTCAGCCCATTTCAACGGGCGCTTCGATCTTGCCAGGGGATGGTCGGCCGGGCAGACGAAATCGAGCGGCTCATGGAACAGCGGCTCGAAACGAAGCTGTGGCCGCCTGATCGCAAGCACGCACAAGCCCACCTCCACCATGCCGTTCTCGACCGCCTCGACGATAGCGCTGGAATCGCTGTCTCGGACATGAATGTCGAACTGGCCGCCCTCGGCGCGGAGCTTGGCGATGGCGCGAGGCAGCAAGGTCACCGCGACCGAAGGCACGCTGGCCACCTCGCAGCGCCCCTGCCGGTCCGCCGCGTAGCTGGTCATTGCCAGACAGGCGCGGTCGTAGTGGGCGATCATCGCGCGCGCCTCGTCGAGCACCACACGGCCGACAGGCGAGAGCGCGCCCTTGCGTTCGCTCTCGAACAGCGGTGCGCCGATATCGTCCTCCAGTTGCTTCAGGGTCATCGACACGGCCGAGGGCGTGCGGCCGATCTGGTCGGCGGCGGCGCGCACGCCGCCGGTCTCATAGACCGCGACGAAGCTGCGCATGCCGGTCAGGCTGATGGTTTTGGTCACTGTTAAGCTTGCCTGAACATTTGTGCCAAAAATTGAGCTTGATTGAAGTTCACCGCATTGGTTAGGTCGTTGTCAACCCAATTGATGCAGGTCGAACAGGATGCTGAGCGGTCAGAACTTCGTTGCAGGCGAGTGGCGCGACGGTGCCGACTGGGTCGAGGATATCAATCCGTCCGACGTGACCGATGTTGTCGGGCGTTTCGCGCAGGCACGGCCGTCCGACATCCATGACGCCGTCGCGGCGGCGCAAGGCGCGCAACGGAAATGGGCGGCGGCCGGGCTGGAAGCGCGAGCCGCCGTTCTGGACGCCATCGGACGCGAGTTGATGGCGCGCTCGAAGGAGCTTGGCGAGTTGCTGTCGCGCGAGGAGGGCAAGACCCTTCCCGAGGGCGTCGGCGAGGTCTATCGCGCCGGCCAGTTCTTCACCTATTTCGCCGCGGAGGCCTTGCGCAATCTGGGTTCCTCGTCCGATTCCGTCAGGGCCGGCGTCGATGTGCTGATCGAGCGCGAGCCGCTTGGGGTCGTCGCGATCATTTCGCCCTGGAATTTCCCCATCGCCACCGCGTCCTGGAAGATCGCGCCGGCGCTAGCCTTCGGCAATGCCGTTATCTGGAAGCCGGCCAGCGTCACGCCGGCCAGCGCCTGGGCGCTCACCGAGATCATCAGCCGGCAGGCGATCCCGAAGGGCCTGTTCAACCTGGTGATGGGTTCAGGATCGACGATCGGCCGTGAGCTTGCCGCCAATGCCGACATACAAGGGCTGAGCTTCACCGGCTCCGGCGCCATCGGCTCCGGCATCGCCGCGCTCGCCGCCGCGCGCTTCGTGAAGCTGCAGCTCGAAATGGGGTCGAAGAATCCATTTGTGATCATGGACGATGCAGACCTCGATCGCGCCGTCGACCTTGCCGTGAACGGCGCCTTCGGCGGCACCGGTCAGAAATGCACGGCCTCGTCCCGCCTGATCGTCCACCGGCCGGTGCATGACGCCTTCGTCGAGAAGCTGCTGGCGAAAACAAAGGCCCTGAGGGTCGGCCATGCGCTCGAGGCCGGCGTCCAGATGGGGCCGGTCGTCAGCGCCGAGCAGCTCTCGGCCAATCTCGATTATGTGACGCTCGGCATCAGCGAGGGCGCCGAGCTAGCGACCGGCGGCGAGGCGCTCGATCTGGCGCATCGCGGCCTCTACATGGCGCCCGCAGTGTTCCTCAACGGCCGTTCGCGCATGCGCATCAACCAGGAGGAGATGTTCGCGCCGATCACCTGCGTGATGACCGCCGACGATCTCGACGAGGCGATCTTTCTTGCCAACGATACGCCCTATGGGCTGACGGCCGGCATCGCCACACGCTCGCTGGCGCGCGCCACGAAGTTCCGCCACGCCTCGCGCTCTGGCTGCGTCATGGTCAACCTGGCGACCGCCGGCACCGACTATCACGTGCCGTTCGGCGGCGTCCGCGCCTCGAGCTACGGGCCGCGCGAGCAAGGCCGCGCCGCGGTCGAGTTCTACACCCAGGTCAAAACGTCCTACATCCACGCGGGCGCGCCCGAATGACCAGCGACGCGCCGCAGGTGCTCATCGACGGGTTGCAATACTGCAAGTGGTCGCGCGCAATCTTCGAGGAGATGCGCCGGGGCGGACTGACCGCGGTCCACGCCACTGTCGGCTATCACGAAGGCTTTCGCGAGACGGTGCGCCATCTCGTCGATTGGCGCACTTGGCTTCGCGATAATGAGGACCTGATCCTCCTGGCGCGCGATGCGGGCGACATCGAGGAGGCGCGGGCCTCGAACCGGACGGCGATCCTGCTTGGCCTGCAGAACCCGATGCCGATCGAGGACGACATCGGCCTGATCGAGATGCTTTTCGATCTCGGCATCCGCTTCATGCAGCTCACCTACAACAACCAGTCGCTGCTCGGCTGCGGCTGGATGGAAAAGGAGGACAGCGGCCTGACGCGGATGGGGCGCGAGGTGATCGCCGAGATGAACCGGCTCGGCATGATCATCGATCTGTCCCACGCCGGCGAGCGGACCGCGCTGGAGACGATCGCGCTCTCCGAGCAGCCGGTGGTCGTCAGCCACGCCAATCCACGCTGGCTGCGCGACAGCAACCGCAATGTCTCCAAGGCCCTCTTGCAGGCATTGCGCGCAAAGGAGGGGCTGCTCGGCCTTTCGCTCTACCCGCTGCACCTTCCGAACGGCTCGGACACGACGCTGGAGCAGTTCGGGAAAATGGCTGCGGAAGCGGCCGGGATCATGGGACCTGACCATCTCGGCATCGGCTCGGATCTCTGCCAGGACCAGCCCGACAGCGTGGTGCGCTGGATGCGCGAAGGCCGCTGGACCCGCGAGACACAGGCGGCGGCAAGTTTCCCGCAGCAGCCATCCTGGTTCAGATCGAGCCTCGATTTCCCGAAGTTGGCGCAAGGCCTTTCCTCGGCGGGGTTCGGTGCGGCCGAAACCGCGCTTGTTCTTGGCGGCGCCTGGCATCGCTTCCTCGAGGCCAGTCTGCCTTCGACCCGAGATTCGCCAGCCACCAGTAGGTAGATTTGCCCCGCATGATGGCGCTGTGGCCTTGAAGATGAAACCGCTTTCAGGTGTCACCGGACGCCGCCATCCTTTCGCAGGCGAAGTCTGCTTTTAAGAAGCGGCAAAAGTCACCTCGATGATCGAGATGGGTCGCAAAACTGCCGTTCGCGTCGCAGGTAGCTTGCGTGTCAGACTCTCCCGGTCCTACCGGTCTTCGCAGCACCAAGACAGACCCATCACGCCCGACGCTGTAGAAAACATCGTACGCTCTCCGAGTGGGGGAAAGGCGGTAGTGCTCTCCCGACTCGAACCCCTGATCACGTTCGTAATGTATGAGGCACTTTGGGCGCCATCCAGTGGCGCATCGGGGCGCAGCGTGGGGCCGGCAAACTCGCTATCGTACTGATGGCCGACCGGGCCCAACATGTGCGGCGGCTTCGGAACCTTGCGATCAGAAAAAGCGCTGTGGGATCGCGTGCGCCGCCGAAGGGTTTGGCAAAGCAAAGGCGGAGTGGCTGGCCCGGTCTGGTCGGCAACGCCGTAATGGTTTGGAACCGGCGGTTCGCCGCGGAGTTAGCTTGTACCCGTCAAGGGTGATTTCACCCAACCGGAAGAACTCCGATGGCAACAAGCAAGAAAGCCGCTGCCGCTGATAAGGGTCTCGCGGACCTTCGGCAAGTTGGCACGGTCAGTCGGGACATAAGCCGCTAGACATGGACAGCTGAGATGGTGGCCGAGCTGACTCCAGAGCAGTCGAAGGCCGCGCGAGCCCTGCTTAACTGGTCACAAGTCCGTCTGAGTGCCAAGTGCAATCTGAGTGAGGGCACCATACGCGATTTTGAGAATGGTATTAGGACGCCGCGCCCGTTGAAGGTCGCAGCCATCCGTCAAGCATTCGAATCGGCGGGCGTGGTATTCGTCTCAGGCGCGAGTCCTATCCTGAGTAAATGACTTCCATGGAAATCCGCGCATTAAAAAACCCGCCGGCCGGAAGTAGCGGGCTTATCCAGTTCGCCTGAGCTTCGATAGATCAGGGCGGAGGCGGCGGCACAGGTGGGACCGCGACGATTGCGGAAAGCTTCGCCTTGCGACCCAGCGTCGGCTGCTCGTAAGTCTTCTTCATGAGAATTCCCCCGGTTTCGATTGATCCCTCAAACACGATGACACTGTCCCGTGCCTTCTCTGGTTGCCAAGCTGCGAGAAACAAAGTTGCACCGGATGGTTTGGGCCTGTCGACCAAGGGCAGAGCATCATCACGACCTATTATTTCGACGTCGACAACAGCTAATTCATCTCCGACGTAGATGGTGTCAATCTCCCGCGGCAAGGAAGGAGCCGTGCGGGCTGCCGGCGAGATGATAAACGAGAGCAAACATTCTTTCTGGAAGTATACGAAGCCTCGGATCATGAAAGTGACGGACGATGAAAATCATCTCCTGTTCACGCTTCAGGTCGCGGCGAAAGTCCCATCAGGGAATGCGCTCTACATACCGCAAACGGAGGCTGTGCACGGCTAGGCCGCCGTCCGACAAAAAGCCCGCCGGCCAGAGCCAGCGGGCAGTACTGGAGTAGCCTGGGGCGCGAAGTGGCAACGTGCGCGGCAGGCTACTCGGGAACAGCGCAAAAGCCCGAGTTGTTCCCCCGACACCTGTGTCTTGCCCGTCAGTCGTAATACGCGTCGGACAGACGTCTTATCCGCCAACTCATAAGTCCCGACGACGCAACATATTCCGTAGATCTTCATTTGGGAGTGCTGGCGAGCATAGTCCCTTCATCGCCAGTTCATGGATGCCCACCATTACCTGCGACGATGGTGGGCATCCATCAGCCTAAAGGTGCCGGATTGCCGATTCCCCAAGAGCTTAACGACGAATATCTCACCTTTGAGTGCCCACGGTGCGAACGCCCCATCGTTCGAAAAGGCACGTGGTTTAAAACCATATCCTCATTCAAATGCCCGTCCTGCAACGCGGCGCTGAGGCTTGGATACCCCGAAAAGCTGCACCTGTTCGAGAAGCACAAGCGTCTGACCGGGGGACCTCACGAACCGGCGAACCCGCCTGCCTGAACCAAGCCGTGGCTAGCCGTACGACCTGTATGGATCGCATCGCACGCCAATCTTGCTCCATTGATCGATTATCAAGCTCTCAAATGGGCTGCTTCTTCGAATAGGGCAAAGACCTTAGACTGAGGTAGGGGCGACCGAACAGCCAACCCTGTCGGTACAGCCATTCTCCCTGATCAACTGATACTGTTCCTCAGTTTCGACGCCCTCGGCTGTCGTGGTCATGCCGAGAGTGGCCCCAAGTTCGGCGACGGCCTTGACGATCGCCCGGCTTTCGCTGCTTTCACAAATCAGGCTGACAAAGCTACGATCGATCTTGATGCGGTCGAAAGGGAAAGAGCGCAGATAGGTTAGGCCGAAGCCTATTGTTCGCCTGAAGGCATTCATCCGCGATCCCCTACCAATCGGCAGAGGTTAGTGTTGTCCGGCTTAGGAACCGCTAATGATCCACCGAGATGGATTTCTAATCTAACAAAAATAGGACCTTTACTCGCCGCAGTCACTGGGTGCGAACGGCCGGTAACGGCTGCAAATAGCAGCGCTTATCTTTAAAGGCGGGCTAACTCCCTCCGCCCGCTCGCCGCACTGTCGGAGGCTATCGAACGAAACCGACCGCCGGCTCTAACTATTGATTTCCTGCCCGACAGCTCAATTGGCACCACCGCAGGCGTGAATGATCCGTGTCATGCCACCACCAAGTTTTGGCGCATGCTCCTTCGGCATTTGCGGCAGCGAACCTTCCGCACGAGGGCAGACACAATCCAGAAACATTCAGGAAAAACTGCAGAAATCATTCAAGCGTATCATGCTCTGGAGGGATCAGTTCATCGGCTGCAGCAGTGCTGCACTTGCTCGGGTTTGCGACAAGCGATGCACAGAATCTCGATCAACTTGATGGGTGCGTTGCTCAGCTTGTCGCTCGCTACGGCAGCGACCGGACCCTCCACCTCAAAGGCGGCGCCGCTCACCCGGACCGAGCGTTGCACCATTCTCAGCCGTCAAGTCGACGAAGCCCTCAAAACGCATGCCGCGGCAACGCAGGTCACCGCGGCGAAAGCTCTTCAGAGAAAGGGAAACCGGTACTGCGCCAAGAAGAAGGAGGCGCAGGGAATCCGGATGCTCGCGAAAGCTTTGAAGCTGCTTGGAGTAACACCCATCGATCCTGATGGGTGACGCTCAACCCCCGACTTGCCAAACAAGGAATAGACACATGAAAAAGTCTCTTCTGTCTGCCGTCGGTCTTGCATTCGCGCTCGCCGTCTCGATGCCAGTTCTCAGCCCTAACGACGCCGCCGCGGCTACGAAGCCAGCGCCAGCAGCGACGGCCGCAACTGGCTCTGCACCCGCTTCGGATGCTATGACCATGAAGAAGGCTAAGAAGCACGTAACGAAGGCCTGCAAGGCGACCAAGAAGCACAAATGCCCGGTGAAGCACAGGAGGAGCGCCGCGAAGAAGGCCTATTAAGGTGTGAAGTATTGCAAAGAAGGCCGTCCACCTCCGCATATACCGGGATGGCCTTTTTTGCTCCCGCCTGCGACTGAGTGGGCGCAACGACCGGCTCTTCGTGCCGGCCCGCTCTTTTCGTCATGGACAGCAGCAGGCTCGTTACGCGCCCTTTGCGGCGTCCTCGATCAACCTGACCACGAAGTTGCGGCATCTCTGGCCCGGACTTATCCCCTATATTTCCAACCTCCTCCGCCCCATTGCGGGTACAGAAACGGACACCTCCCCGCTCAACTGCGCGCTGACTGTGAATGTCCCAAAAACGTATCAGAACTACTCCAATTTTTAGGCTGCCATGTTCAGCCTATGTCGTCGCGAATGCATGCCTTCATACGTCCAGGAGCTATCTCCCGTAGCCGTGGCACGGCGCCGGCACAGGCAGCCATCGCTGCGGGACAGCGCGTTCTGAAAACACATCCCGACGGCGGATTGGCGGGACTTGGGATGTCGCCTTTCAGTATCTGCCGTTGCTTCCTGGCGAACGCATCTGGCGATGGGACGGCCGACAGCAATGCCCGTGTGTAGGGATGCCCAGGCCGGACATAGAGATCGGTCGCGGGCGCGACTTCCATGATGCGTCCGAGATAGAGAACGATGACCGTGTCGCAGATATATTCGACAACGGCGAGGTCATGCGAAATGAACAGCATGGTGAGGCCAAGCCGGACCTGGAGATCGCGAAGAAGATTGATCACCTGGGCCTGAATAGACACGTCGAGTGCCGAGACCGGTTCGTCCGCGACGATAAACTCGGGCTCCAGCATAAGGGCTCGCGCGATGCCGATGCGCTGGCGCTGGCCGCCCGAGAATTCATGCGCGTATCGGTCATAGGCATCGACCGGCAGTTCGACGGTGGCGAGCGCCTTTTCGGCGCGGGCGCGGCGCTCGGGCCGACTACCGATGCCCTGGATATCCAGGCCCTCGGTGAGGATCTGGCCGATAGTCATGCGCGGCGACAGGCTGGCGAAGGGATCCTGGAAGATATACTGCATGTTGCGCCGTTGACGTCGAAGCTCCCTTGCCCCGAGCTTGACGATGTCCTTGCCGTCGAAGCGTATCTCGCCTGAGGTCGGCTCGATCAGCCGCAACACGGAACGGCCAATTGTCGTCTTGCCGGAACCGGATTCGCCGACCAGCCCGACCACCTGACCACGTGGAATGTCGAATGAAATATCCTGCAGTGCCTTGACCACAGGTCCGCGCGAGAACGCTGTCGGCGGGAAATGCTTGGTCAGGTTGCGAACGGACAGATAAGGAGCCGGCGCGCTCATAGCTCCTCCCAGCGGATGCAGCGGCTCGTCTGTGTCGGCGATACCTGCAACAGCGGCGGCACGGCGGCGCGGCAGGAGTCGATCGCCATCGGGCACCTTGGAGCAAAAGAACAGCCTCCGGGCAGCATGGCCAGCGAGGGGACATTGCCGGCAATCGTCGGCAGCGGTGTGCCGGCCGCCTTCAGCACCGTTGCTTGGCCAAGTCGCGGTGCCGATCGCATCAGGCCTGTCGTGTAAGGATGGCGCGGCCGGGCAAAGACTTCGCCAACCGGGCCGGTCTCGACGATGCGGCCGGCATACATGACGGCCACGCGGTCGGCGATTTCCGCAACAACGCCAAGATTGTGGGTGACGAAGAGGATGCCCATGCCGCGTTCCGCCTGAAGAGTGGCAAGCAGATCGAGGATCTGCGCCTGGATCGTCACGTCAAGCGCCGTCGTCGGTTCGTCGGCAATCAGCAATGTCGGGTTGCATGCGAGCGCCATGGCAATGGTGGCCCGCTGACGCATGCCGCCCGAGAGTTCGTGCGGGTATTGTTTCGCGCGCCGCGCGGGGTCCGGGATGCCGACCTGCATCAGCAAGCGCACCGCTTCGGCTGCCGCCTCGCGATGCGATTTGCCAAGATGGATGCGCATCGGCTCGGCGATCTGCTCGCCGATAGTGTAAACCGGGTTCAGGCTGGTCATCGGCTCCTGAAACACCATGCCGATATCGTTGCCGCGCACGCGGCGCAGTTGCTCCGCGTCCAGCCCGGTCAGCTCGGTGACGGAACCGTCGCGTCGTCTGATCGAGATATGGCCGTGAGCGATATGGCCGATCTTCGGCGCCAGGAGCCCCATGATGGAGAGGCTGGTGACTGACTTGCCCGAACCGGACTCGCCGACCAGCGCCACGGTCTCGCCGGAGCCGATCTCGAGATCAACGTCCTGTACGGCCGCAATGTCGCGCCCCGCAATGCGAAACACGGCACGCAATCCGGCAATCTGGAGGATCGGCGCTTCCATGATCAGCCAAGCAGGCCGGCGTCGCGCAGGATCGCGTCGACCTTGGCGGTTTCCTCGGCGTTGAGATCGCGCTGCGGGCGGGCCATCCTGTTGGTGGCGATGATGCCGAGGCTGCGCATGGCGGTCTTGAAGGAGCCGACGCCGGCTGAACCGGCACTGGTGCGCCCGAGCGCGATCCAGACGATCTCGAACAGCTTCAGCAGGCGTTCCTGCTCGACGCGGGCCTCGGCATGCTTGCCGGCCTGCATCAGGTTCCACATCTTGACGTAGCCGTGCGGGTCGACATTGGCGATGCCCGGCACAACACCATGCGCACCCATGGCGAGAGCAGTATCGACCATGATCTCGGAGCCGGTCATGCCGAAGAAGCCGGCATCGCCGGCCATGTCTTTCAGTACATAACGCAGATTGCCATCGTCGCCGCTGGAATCTTTCAGGCCGGCCACGGTGCCTTCCTTGGCAAGCGTCACCGTCGTCTTGCGATCGAGCTTGATATGGACGCAGACCGGGATGTCATAGGCAATGATCGGGATGTCGATCGCATCCTTGATATAGCGGAAATGATCGATGATCTCCGGCTGGCTGGTGCGCGTGTAAAAGGGCGCGGTGACCACGATTGCGTCGGCCCCGGCCGATCTGGCGATCTTCGAATGGTTGATGACACGGTCGGTGGTCGGATCGATGACGCCGGCGAAGATCGGAACGCGACCGTTGTTGACCTTCACTGCGTGCTCGATGATCGCCTTGCGCCCGGCTTGGTCGTGGAAAACCACCTCGCTGGTCGAGCCAAGCACGAACAGTCCGTGGACGCCGCCGTCGAGCAGGTTCTCCAGCGTCCGGGTGAACGACGGAAAGTCGATGCTGTAGTCGTTGTTGAGGGGGGTAACGACTGGCGGCACGACGCCGGTAAAAAGTGGCATTTTGAAACCTTCAGTTGAGATCGGATCGGGGATCGAAAGCGTCACGCAGCCCATCGCCAATGAAATTGATGGCGAGGACCGTGAGTACGAGGGCGGCACCGGGGAACATCCACTGCCAGGGGTATTGTTCGAGGACGACGGTGGAGCGGGCAAGATTGAGCATATTGCCCCAGCTCGCTTCGGGTGGTGCGATGCCGAGGCCGAGGAAAGAGAGGCCAGCTTCCAACAGGATCGCGTTGGCGATCTGCAAAGTTGCGTAGACGACGAGGATGTCCATGCAATTGGGCAGGCCGTGGCGAAACAGGAGATGCGGCAGCCCTGCCCCCATGCCGCGCGCGGCAACGACGAAATCGCGCTCGCGCAGTTCGAGGAGGCGGGCCCTGACCATGCGCGACAGAACCGGCCACGATAGCAGCGAGATGACGAGGATTGTCGGCGCGATGCCGGTGCCGGCGATCGAGGCAAGAACCAGCAAGAAGATGACTGGCGGCAAGGTCATGGCGAGATCGACGAAGCGCATCGCGGTTGCATCAACGATGCGGCCGCCGAAGCTCGCGATAGCACCGATGAGGAAGCCAATAACGGTGGAGATCGCGACCGAGCAGACGGCAACCAGCAGCGAGATGCGACCACCCTGCAGAAGCCGCGCGAAAACGTCCCGCCCGACACCGTCGCTGCCGAGCCAATGGGTGGCGGACGGTCCCTTGTTCATGGCCTTCAGGTCGATGGCGTTAGGAGCGTATGGCCACCACCAGTGGTAGGTCATGACCGCTATCAGTACGGGGATCACGATGACCAGACCGGCCCGCGCGGCGCGGTTCTCGATGAAGCGGCCGAGTGCGCGGCGCAATGGACCTTTGGTGCGCTGCATGGGTGGTTCGATCTCGGCAATCGTCATCACCCCACCTGGATGCGCGGGTCGACAAAGGCGTAGACAACATCGGTGAGAATGTTGACCAGAATGACGCAGACACCGATCACCAGCGTGGCACCCATGATGACGGGATAGTCACGCGTGCCGACGGCATTGACCAGCAGCAAGCCCATGCCTGGCCAGTTGAAGACGCTCTCCAGGAAGATCGCGCCGCCGATCGCGATGCCAATGGTCGACCCGATCAGCGTGATGACCGGCAAGAGCGCGTTGCGGGTGGCGTGCTTGATGATCACCCAGAACTCTCGCACGCCTTTGGCCCGGGCGGTTCGGACATAATCCTGGTTGAGCACTTCGAGCAGCGAAGCGCGCATATAACGCATGATCAGCGCCGCGTGGCCGATCGACAGCAGGCATGCCGGCAGAATTAGATGGGCAAGCACATCGGAGATCGAGAATGGCGCGCCCGCGGTCTGCATGCCGCCTGACGGCGCCCAGCGCAGCAGAACCGAGAAAAAATAGAGGCCAAGCAGAGCGGTCAGGAAGGCCGGACTCGATATGCCGATGAACGACAGCACGGACATCGCAATGTCGGGCCAGGCGTTGCGGCGCACTGCGCTGTAGATACCGGTCGTAATACCGACGACAATGGCGATCGCCAGCCCCGTGCCCATCAGGAGAGCCGTGGGTCCGATGCGCTCCATCACCAGCGGCAACACCCGCACGCCGTTGCGCTGGATCGAATAGCCGAAATCCCCCGACAGAGCCGCACGCACCCAGCCGAAATACTGAAGCGGCAGCGGCCGATCGAGACCGAGGCGATCGCGCAGGGTCTCGAGATCGGAAGCCGACATCGGCACGGAAGGATTGATATATGCGTCGATCGGATCGCCAGGCGACAGGCGCAACAAGATGAAGATGAGGAGGCTCAAGGCAACCAGCATCAACAGTCCTGTGGCGCAGCGGCGGGCTATGAAGCTCAGCATTGGCTTTCCGCAAGTGGATGGTGTGGGCCGAATCCCAGAGGAAACCGGCCCTTGTGGCGGGCCGGGAGACCCGCCTGCTCACTGAATGTCCCACGCCTCGGGATGAGCGGCGTAAGGACCGCCGGCGGGCGCAGGCGTCCAGACGAAATCCTTCAGCTTATTGGAGGCAACGCCGTAGCGATTGGCCACCCACAGCGTTGCCCACGGAAGGTCCTTGTTCATGACCTTGCAAACATCCCGCCAAGCGGCATCGAGCTTCGATGCATCGGTTTCACCGAGCGCCTTGTCTAAAGCCGCGCTCAGGTCGTCGAACTTGATGCGCATGGTGTTGAAGCCGGCAGGCGGAATCTGCGACTTGTTCAGGCCCGGATTGATGCCAGCCGGGTTCGGGCCATTCTGCAGGCCGGCATAGACCATGGGAAATGCGTTCCAGTCCGGCGTGCCTCCCTTGTAGACGATGCCATTGTAGGTCGGCGTGTCGACGACGCGCGGCACGACGTTAATGCCGACCTGCGACAGCATGGACTGGATGGCTGCCATGACATTGGCAGCCTGCGGAGAGCCGTAATAGGTCAGCAAAGTAATGGGCTTGTCGCCGTTGACCTTGTCCCAGCCCGCCTCTGCCAACAGCGCTTTGGCCTTGGCCGGGTCGTAGGCGTAGGTTTCCAGCCCTTCGGGCACCAGTTGCGGCGCCACAAAGCCGCAGTTGGCTGGTTTGGCTGCTCCGCCATAGAGGCTCTCTATGATCGCGTTACGGTCGATGGCGTACATGATTGCCTGACGAACCTTGAGATCCTTGAACAGGTCGACCTGCTGGTTGAGACCGATATAGTTGACCACGTAGGAGCCGCCTTCGATCACCTTGAAGTTGGAATCGGTCTTGAACGACGCCGTGTCGTCAGGCTCGACATAGGTGAATTGGATCTCACCAGCACGCAGCGCCGCGACCGCCGCGGCCGGGCTCTCGAAATAGCGGTTAATCAGCACGTCGACTTTCGGCTTGCCGCCACGATAATCGTCATCCGCGGCCAGTTCGACATATTGGTCGGTGACGTATTTCTTGAACTTGAACGGACCTGTGCCGACCGGATTGGTCGACCACCAGGTGCTGGTTGCCAGCGACTCCGGCGGCATTCCGGCAAGAGAATGCTCCGGCAGGATCAGCACCTGCGAAAGAATGGACAGGAAGGAGGCGTTCGGCTTCGACAGCTTGATGATTACGGTGCTGTCGTCGGGCGCCTCGACCGAAGCGATATCGCCGAGACGTGCCGCGAACAGGCTGCCGGAAGCTTTGTTCTTGGCAAGATCGATGGTGAATTTCACGTCCTTCGACGTGAACGGCTTGCCGTCGTGCCAGCTCTCCTTGACCAGGTTGAACGTATAGGTCAGCTGGTCGGCGCTCACCGTGTAGTTCTTGGCCAGGTCGCCTTCGAGTTGGGTCAGCCCTGCATTCCAGATGACCAGCGGTTCAAAATAGGTGCTGAGCCAGGTGAAGCCGCCAGTCGCGACTAGCGGGTTGAAGTTCTTGGGGAAGCCGCCGGGACCGACGTCGAAACCACCCGCAATGGTCTTTGGACTTTGCGCCTGCACGATGGTCGGCAGGCCGGTGCCGAACAGCAACGCGGCAGCGATGGCTATCGTCTTGATGCGCATGGTTTCCTCCCTTGGCATTTTTCAGGTTGTGCGGTTTTTGGCGATAACTTGCTGGATACCTCTGTAGTGATCGTCGAGCCGGCTACGTGCCCGGTCAACATCCTTGGCGGCGACCGCCTCGACGATTTCATGATGATCGCGCCAGGTGGCGAGCGGCGTCGGATTGTCGAGATTGGTGAAATCCGAGGCCTTGTTGAACGCCACCCAAAAGATATCGATCAATGCGCTGAGCATGTGGTTGTTCTGGCAGCGGAACAGCATCTGATGGAATTGCTGGTCCTCTTCGGCAAAGCTCTCGCTGCGCTCCGCGCGCTGGCGCATGCTTTCGGTCAACCGGCGAAGCTCGTCGATGTCTTCGGCGCTGATCATCTCGATGGTCTTGGAGATCAGCCCCGTCTCAAGCACACGCCGAATCTCGCGCAGTTCCTCGACGTCGCGCAGCGAGTCCTGCAGGCCATAAGCCAGATTGTCGAGTAGTGGCTTGAAGGAGAATTCCTTGACGAACACGCCAATGCCACGACGCGTCTCCAGGATGCCGATCGATTCCAGCGCCTTGATCGCTTCGCGGACCGAATTGCGGCCAACGCCGAGCCGCTGCGCCAGGAAGGTCTCCGGGGGCAACGGGTCGCCTGCCTTGAGCCTGTTCGCCTCGATATAATTCCGCAGGCTCTCCTGGACGGTCACATGCAAAAGCGGTGGTCGGCTAAGCGGTTCGATCGACTTCAATACCGGCATCTTGTTTCCCGTTTCCACTGCTGTCCGACGCCGATAACCACTTCGCTTGAGAGGCTGGCGACTTGTCCTATAACGACTTGTAGGATATCCTGCAAGTGCAGGAGGAAATATCAGGAGATGAAAGTCGTTTTGGCCGGCATTAGCCATTGGCACGCCGACTTGCATCTCGATGCGGCGCGCGATGCCGGCGCTGAAATCATCGGCGTGTGGGATGAGGACGAGGCGCATGCAAGGGGCTTTGCAGCGCGCAACTCGCTGAGCGCGATTGCTGCATTCAAAGACGTTCTTGCAACACCTGCGGATCTGATCTTGCTGATGGGACATCCTTCGAACGTGCCGGCCAGGGCGCGCAGGATAATCGAAGCCGGCGTCCCGCTTATCCTCGAGAAGCCGGCAGCGACCGGCACGGCGCCGTTGATGCAACTGAGAGACCTAGCCCATCAACGAAATGCCTTCGTCGGCGTGCCTTTGCCCAATCGCTTTGGCCCGGCGGTGATCGCCTTTGAGAGTCTGCGAAGGGAAGGCCGCGCCGGCCAAGTCGCGCACGGCCATTTCCGCGTCGTCAACGGGCCGCCCGAGCGTTATGCCGCCGATGGTGTCGGCTGGGTGGTCGATCCCGCGATTGGCGGAGGCGGCGCATTGCGCAATCTGGGCATCCACGGTGTCGATGCAGCGCTGAGCCTGGCCAGTGGAGAGCTCCATCTCAAAGCTGTATCGATAGGAAACCGCATCCACAGGGCTTCGGTTGAGGACTACGCATTGCTGGTGCTCGAGGACAATGCCGGCGCGGTGTTCACCATTGAGGCGGGCTATACCTTCGCTTCAATGCTCCCTGGCGGGGATTTCGAATGGCGCATCGTCTCCGCCAACGCCACGCTCATCGACCGTGGCGACAAGGCGACCTGCGCAACTCTCGACGACGCTGCGGTTGTGGACCTGCCGGTCGAACTGCCGGCTACTCGCTACCGCCTCAGCATGCGCGACACATTCGAACGGTTGCGGCGAAACGCTGCGCCGGCAATCTCCATAGACGACTATGTTGCGGCGATGTCGCTGATCGACGCCGCATATCAGAAGGCAGGACGATGATTGCACTAGGCATTATCGGCGCGGGCGATTTTGGCGCCGCGCATGCACGCGCAATCAAGGAGGTCGACGGCATCCGCCTCGTCGCAGCCTGCCGTGGAAACGCGACGGCGCTGGCGGCTTTCACGGCCGAATATGGCGGCAAGGGCTACACCGACTGGCGCGAACTTCTCGAAGACAGCGGCGTCGATGCCGTCGTTATCGCTGCCCCGCACGCGCTGCATGCCGAAATGGCGATCGGCGCGGCCAAGGCCGGCAAGCACATTCTGCTCGAAAAGCCGATGGCGCGAACTGTAGCCGAATGCGATGCAATCAATGCGGCTGTGGCGCAGAGCGGCGTCAAGCTGATGGTCGCCCGCCTCCTGCATTTCTCGAAACCTTGCATGGCAGCCAAGAAGGTCATCGAGGCAGGCGAGATCGGACGGCCGCTGATCGCGTCGAGCTGGATGATCAAGCTCTGGATGGAGCACAACCGGCGCGACTGGCACCTGCGCAACGCTACCGGTGGCGGCATGCTGATGACGGCCGGCATTCACGCGCTCGACCGTCTCGTCTGGCTGATGGATGACGAAGTCATCTCGGTGAGCGCCATGCTCGGCGCAAAATTCCATCAACAGGAAGCGGATGACACGTCGATGCTGGCGCTGCGTTTCAAACGTGGCGGCCTGGGCCAGGTGCAGAGTATTGGCTATCGCAACGGTGCGGTCGGCTTTGCGATGGATCTCGTCTGCGAGCGCGGCACGCTACGCATCGACATGGATCGCGGCACGATGATTGGTCGCGATACCGTGTGGACCGACCTGCCGGATTCGTTCGAGCCCGCCTGGATGCACAATGCGGTGAAACGCGAATGGGCAGCGTTGCGCGACGCTATCGTCGACGACAAGCCGGTACCAGTGACGGGCGCCTATGGGCGCAACCTCATCGGCATCATCGAGGCAGCCCACGCCTCGGACAAATCCCGCCGCGAGGAAACAATCGCTGATGCCGGCTGACATAGATACGATTGCCGAGGCCATCGCCGAGGCTCACAGAAACCCGCGTCGACGCGTACCGGGGTCGCGTTTGGTCGACCTGACGCGCGGCGATGCGATGGCCGTTCAAGGCGCGGTGTTGAAGCAGCTCCGGGAGCGCGAGCTCATCGGCTCTCGCATCGACGACCGGACCAAAGCCGGCCCGTTCGGGCCGCTGGCCGACAATATGATCACAGGCGGTTACGTCATCGGCAGGCAGACACCAGTGCAAGCGCCGAAGGTCGACGGGATGGCGATCACGCTTTCCAGCGACGGAGCGATCAGCCAGCGCGAGACCGCCAAATACCCGTTTGGCGACGCCCTTTCTTCCATCATCGCTTTCGCCGGAATGGCCGACGATCATTTCGGCAGCTTCAAAAAAGGCATGGTGATCACCACCGGATCGTTGTCGCCGCTGCTGATCGCTCCAAGGAGGGGTCGCATAGAGGTCAATCTTGGAGACTTCATGCCGCTCTCCTTCACGCTGCGCTAGTCGGACCATGAGTGATCATCTCTCCGCCCTCCCCGAACACGCGCCGCGCGGCATCTGGGGCGCGGTGATGCTGGCCGTGGGCCTGGATGGCAATATCGACTGGAGCGCCACGCAAGAAACCGTCGCGCGGCTCTGCGCATCCGGCGTTCACGGCGTCTATTCCAACGGCACGGCATGTGAATTCCATTGCCAGACTGAAGCAGAATTCGACCGGCTGAGCGAGATGGTGGCGGCAGTCGCCAGTGCCGCGAGAATCCCATTCCAGATCGGCATCAGCCAGTCCAATCCGCGAGTTGCATGCGAGCGATTGAAGCGGGTTGCGGGATTGGGACTCTCGGGAGTGCAATTCACCTTGCCGGACTGGTGGCCACCAAGCGACGAAGAAGTGCTGCGTTTCGTCTCGGGCTTGGCCGAGGCAGCGCCAAGCACTCCTCTGGTGCTCTATAACCCGCCGCACGCCAAGCGGCGGCTGACTCTAGAAAGTATTGCCGCATTGGGCACCGCGGTACCCTCGCTTGTCGGGGCAAAACTCCCCGGCGGTGACGCCAGCTGGTACGCCGGCATGCGGCGCGAACTGTCGGGCCTTTCGGTGTTCGTGCCAGGCCACACGCTGGCAACCGGTTACGCGAACGGTGCGCATGGCAGCTATTCGAACATCGCCTGCCTTAGCCCGAAAGGCGCACTGCAGTGGTGGGCGCAGATACGAGCCGGGGAACAAGCGGCCTTCGAGATACAAGCACGCGTACAGGCCTTTCTCGCGGACCACGTCCTACCATTTCGGGCACGCTACGCCGTCAGCGACGCCGCCCTCGACAAGGCAATGGCGGCAGCCGGCAGTTGGAGTTCGATCAGGGCCCAGCTATTGTGGCCCTATTCTTCGGTCCCCGACGAGGACATCCCACCGCTGGCGACGGCGGCACGCGTTGCCTTCCCTGGATGGTTCTAGCATGGCGCGCTTGCCGAATGGTACTGACGGGGAGACTTTGGCGATATGGGGCAGCTGCGGCTGCTTTTCGTACTCGGGCGCTATGCGCGATCAGGAAAGTCGGCGTGACGATCGCGATGTTTTCCTTGCCGGCCTTCAACGCCACCGACTCTGCGCCGACACGGTTTTGGTCGGCTCGGCTTTCGGTCGCGGTGAAACCGCCGCCTGGCGGCGTCCATCGGGCTGAGCGGTCATGTTCGTGGGGTTCGAGAGTTCACCATGGAATGCACGGAGGAATCGCGCGCGACAACGCCGAGCGCGGCGCTGCCATGGCCCGCGTAGCCGCTAGTTATGCGGAGCGGCCACTTGCATCGGCTCATCAGGCCATGGTCTCGTTGGAATTGCGTCAGCTGACCAGTGTCCCATTTTGTCCATGAGCACCCTCAATTCGGGCTGAGGCGCGACCCAGAAAGTTCGAAAGCTTCCAAGAACCCCAGGCAAATGGATGCCGCCTCGGACATTGATCTCACGGCTATCGCCGTGAACGTCCGCGATGGAGCGGCCAATATCGCCGGCAAAAGAGCGTCCGAATTGGACTATCGGCGGCTCCGTCGTGGGAAACGAAAAAAGAAGAGAAGCAGAACTTTCGCGTGCGATTTGAACAGGACGCTGGGCGACCGAAACCGAGCGCCAGGTCGATCGCGGTGAGACCCCGACCAAGTCCGCATAGCTCGCCTGAAAATGTTCGGCGAACTCATCGACCTTCATATCGACGACATGCGCGATGTGGGCAAGTCCCCTCGCCGCTCCAAGGCCGCAGCCCTGGATATGCGCCGATGTGGATTTCAGCCTCGTCCAACCATACCCGAGGCACGCCATGTGCCAGGAGATCCTTGCGCAACCGGCGCACGAACGGTTTGTCGATACCGGTATGGCGAGAAAAAGACCGTGATAGTTGTCGTTAGCAGGGTCCGCTTTCTCACGCCAGGCTATCGCGCACAAGCTGGGTCTGAGCCTCTTGTGAAGCGGCAGCGTCAGCAGCCAGCCCGTCGTCGCCCCGAAGCTTACCTTGCCGCCCAGGCTTAGCCTTCGGGCGTCGCAGCGATCGAGGCATAGCCTTCGCCAGGAATCCTTCAATTGCAGCCGGCCGATCCTATTCGCGATCGCATGCCGCGCAAGTGATATCGCCCCGCCTCAAGCGATACCGGCAGCAATCGCGATGAAATGCTGTCGATGCCGGTAGCACTGTCCAGCTTACTGCAGCTTGGCCTGCAGGGCATTGACATCGTCGGTGGTCATTTCACCATCGGTGGTCACTTTGCCGTCGACAATCTTCCACAACCGGAACGGACCGGTGATGTCGCCGAATTTGTCGAAGACGACCGGACCGATGACGCCTTCATAGCGGATCGGTTTGCCGTCCTTGATCAGGCCGAGTGCCTTGGCGAACTCCTCCTTCCCGGCAAAGATCGGCGTGCCGGCCGGGTCGACCGCCTTGTATATGGCATCCCTGATCTTGGCCGGATCCTCTGAGCCGGCTATGGCAATGGCAAGGCCAACGATGGCGCCGGCGTCATAGGAGCGGTCGGCCGCCGGATTCGAGGGCTCGATACCGGAGAACGCCTTGTAGTTCTTGGTGAAATACTCGGTCGATGCGGTCGGGCTGGTGCCGGACGATGTGCCATAGGCATCCTTCAAATAGTCGGCACCGACCGACTCGATGAAGTCAGGGCTGTTCATGCCGTCATTGAGCAGAAATTTCTGCACGCCCCCTTGCGATATCCAGGTGCGGGCGATGGTGGCGCCATCGACCGGCGTGCTGACGAGATAAAGTCCGTCCGGCTCGCCTCCCATCGCTGCCGTCACTTCCGAGGCATAGCTCGACTGCTTCTCATTGTAGGGCGTGTCGGAAACGATGGTGCCGCCGAGCGCTTTATAGGCGCGCGAGAATTCGGCCACCATGTTGACGCCGAAATCGTTGTTGACGTGAATGATCGCCAGCTTTTTGAAGCCCCTGTCGAGGGCGTATTTGGCCGCGGCCACGCCCTGCAGCGCGTCCGAGGTGATGGTGCGGAAGAAGATGCCGTTGGTCTTGCCCTCGCGGCCGAGTGCCGTCAGCGTCGGCGAGGACGAAGCCGGCGAGACCTGGACGATCTTGGCCGGCGCGGTGACCGAGGTCAGGATCGGGATCGACACCGAGGAGATGATGCCGCCGATAATGGCCGGCACCTTCTTGACCTGTACCAGCTGGGTCGCGGCATCGACCGCGATGTTGCCCTGGCTCTGGCTGTCGCGCGTGTCGGTGACGAGATCGCAGCCGCGCACGCCACCGGCGTCGTTGATGTCGCGGAAGGCCATTTCGACAGACTTGGCGCCGGCCTGGCCGTATTCGCCGGCGGGACCGGTCAGTTCCATGACGAGGCCGACGGTGATCTTGCAATCGGCGGCCTGCGCGGCGCTGGCAATCGTGACGAGAGCGAGCGCGGTGGTGAGTTGGAGTATCGTCCTTCTCATTGTTGTTCCCCTTTAGTTACACGAACTGGTTTGACGTCTCGAAAGTGTCAGTGTTCCGGCACCTGCAGCCAGGTTCATGCAGATGCCGCCATTGGACGCCATTGGGCGCCGATGAACTAGCAGTGAAGACGGCACTCGACTGGCGGCGGCTGTGCTTGCCGCCACGCAACTGCGCCTCGACATAGAGGATGACGATCGTGTCGCGGGCCTGCCAGCCGGGCTTGATGTCCTCGATCGAGATGGCGAAGCCATCGTCGCATGTGGCGCGGCTGGAGCGGACATGCTCAACGACGGCCTTACGGTCGAGGATTTGGCCGGTTGGTGCGATCATCGTCAAGCCTTCCCCCATGGCGGCTTCGAAGCGGCCGAAATGCACTCTATCGGCGCGCGCAGCAACGAACCAGTCGGCGAAGAAGCGATGCAGGTCGACGACTTCGGCACTAGCCCGCGAAAACAGCTTTCCGTCCATCGTTTTCAAACCCGGCCCGCGTTGAGATTGTAGTGCATGATCGAGCCGTGGCGGCCGTGGCGGTCACGCTCCAGCGCGTAGACATCGCCCTCGAGGCCGGCGCCTTGCGCGATGACGGCAGCGATCCGTGCGCGGTCGTCGGCATCGAGCTCGATGTCCATGATGTTCGCATTTGCCAATGCATGCGCCTGGTTGCGGGCACCGACGATCACGGCGGCCACTCGCGGCTGCTCCAGCACCCATGCGCTGGCGATGGTGGCAATGTCGGCCCGATGGCGATCAGCGACGGACTTGAGCGCCCGCAGCATTTGCTGGAACAGATCCCAGCCGCCGAAATCATCGATAATCAGCTTGTATTTGACCAGCGAGCGGTTTTCGAGCGGCGTGGTGGGTTCGGCCACGCCAAGCCATTTCTCGCTGAGGAAGCCACCGGCCACCGAGCCGTAGCAGAGGAAGCTGACGCCGTTTGTCTTCGCAACTGCGGCGAGGCTGTGCGCAGGCCGCTGGTCGAGCACCGAATATTGCAGCTGCTGGCTGACCACCGGGATGCCGGCGGCCAGGATTTCAGCGAGCCGGGGCGTGTCGAAATTGGTGGTGCCGAGATTGTGCACCTTACCCTCGCATCGAAGCTCGTCCAGCCAACCCATCGCTTCCAAGTAACGAGGCTGCGCATAGTCCCACCAGTGGAACTGCACGAGATCAAGCCGCTCGGTCTTCAGCCTGAGCAGCGACTGGTCCACGATGCCCCTGATATAGTTGCGGCTGATGGTGGCCAGCCGCTCGAGGTCGGGCACTAGCTTGGTGTGCACCTTCATCCTGGCCGCCGCATCGAGGCCGCGCTCATCGGCCAGCCGCAGGCGGGCGGCGCCGATCAGCTCCTCGACGCCGGTGTAGATGTCGGCGCAGTCATAGGTCCAGATGCCGGCATCGAAGGTAGCGATGAGGTCGGCCACCGCCTGGTTGCCGTCGATGGCGCCATGGCCGCCGGCGAGTTGCCACCCACCGCGAATGACGCGCGAGATCTTGTAGCCTAGGCCGAGCTCGAAGGTCTTAGCACTCATCCCTCGTTATTCTCCTTCGGCAGCGGCTCGGCCGTGGTTTCGGCATGGCTGAATCGCCGCTTGGCCAGCCTGACGATCCTGAGCCGACTGGAGCAATTGGGGTCGGGACAAGCGATCTCGGCGTCCGAGGTCATCCAGTCATTCTTCTGGGTCGGGCGCTGCTTTGCCGCAAGCAGCGGCAGCACGGCGGCAAGCGAATAGATCGAAAAGCCTTGCCCTGCCGGCATCGACAGCGTTTCGCCCTTGAGCTCGAAATAGTCGCCGGCCTTGGCGCCGCAATAAATCGGCTTGCCTTCGGGGACGATCGCCTCGACGCGAAGATCGAAGAGCTCGAAGCTGTCGTCGGTCATGTCAGGCCTCCACCACGGTGAAGCTGATATCGCAGGCGCCGTTGCGGCGGATCGCCCCGCATGCGGCGGCGAACTGATCGCTCTCTTCGGCGCGCACCTGCGCCACCACGCTGCCGGCCAGCCAGCCGATCGGGAACAGAAGCCGCGCCCCTTGCCCGTAAAACAGGCCGATGTCGAAGATGGCATTGGGGTTGCCACCCCACATGTGCGGCGGCACGTAGGACAAGACGATATCGCCGGGCTGCGGCGTCAGCGTCGCGTTCTCCGCCGGCAGCGGCCGGGCATAGGCTTGGCCTTCGAGGTCGGCTGATGGAAGCGGACAGGAAATTTCAGGTCCAGTCCACATGGCGTGGATGCCTGGGACGACGCGTGGCGTGGCGAGATACGCGGTGAGAAAAGCGGCGTTTTCCGGCGCCTTCTCGGGCAGTAACAGCGCCGTGACGGCAAGCTTCGAGCGTGGCTCGGTGATCTGGATAAAGGTCATGTCTGATCTTTCCCAGCCGCGGATTGCAGCTTGCTGCGCAAGAAGGTGAAGGGCCGGCTGATGTCGGCGACCAGCGCGTCGCGCGCCGCCCGTGCGTCCTGCGTGGCCAGCGCCTCGACAATGCGGCGGTGATACTGGGCGGTGTCGACCTCACCGGCTTCCGAAAAGGCGTAGATGGCGACGCGGATGCATGGCCCCGATTGCAGCCACAGGCTCTCGATCATCGGGATCAGTACGGCCGAGCCACAGGAGCGGTAAATCTCGAAATGAAAGCTCTGGTTGAGCGTCACTTCGCGGTCGACATCTTTCTTGTGCTTCAGCGCCCGCATCTCATCCCATTCGCCGAGAATGGTTTCGATTGTGGAGATCTGGCGCGGCACCATGCGAGCGGCGGCAAGCGCTATCGCCTCGCCTTCGATCAGGATGCGGGCTCGCAAGAGATCGTCGAGGCGATCCAGCGTGATCGGCGGCACGCGCACCGAACGGTTGGGCAACGCCTCCAGCGCCTTTTCCGTGATCAGCCGCCCGAGGGCCTCGCGCACCGGCATCGTCGAGGTGACCAGCGCATCGGCCAGACCGCGGATGGTCAGCACCTGGCTTGGTTCGAACAGGCCGCCAATCAAGGCCCGTCGCAGTTCGGAATAGACGCGATCCTGCACCGTTTCGCGGCCCACCGGCGCAAGCTGGGCCGCGATCGCCTCGTTGTTCCTTTCGATGGCAGTCTTGTGCATGGAATTCCGCTCTGGGCCCGGTTTTCGGCTTGCGGAGGAAATTAAAGCCGAATAGCGTGATCAAAGCAAGTGTGATCACAAATCAAAATCGGGGGCGACGACGCGCGTCTTCGGCCAGAGGGTTTGATGAGCGAGGCAACCAGACGGCAGGGGCGGGAGAGCCGTGCGCCGGTCCTGACGGCAAGGAACGTCGTCAGGCGGTTCGGCGGTCTCGTCGCCGTCAACGATGTCTCCTTTAATGTCAACGCCGGAGAAATCCTTGGCCTGATTGGACCGAACGGTGCCGGCAAGACGACCATGTTCGATCTGCTGGCCGGCAGCATATTGCCGAACAGCGGCGATATCTTTCTCAACGGCACGCGCATCTCCGGTGAAGCCGCTCACCTGCGCATCGGGAGAGGGCTCGGCCGCACTTTTCAGATTCCACGACCGCTGCCCAATCTGACGCTGATCGAAAATATCTTGCTGGCAGCGCAGGGACAGACCGGTGAACGGCTGCTCGCCAACTTCGTCACGCCTTGGCGAGTGGCGGCGCAGGAAAGAGCCGCCCGGACAAAGGCGCTCGAACTGCTGGAGCTCGTCGCCCTCACCCACCTCGCGTATGAGCCCGCGCGCGTGCTGTCCGGCGGCCAGCGCAAGCTGCTCGAACTCGCCCGTGTCATGATGGCCGACCCGGCGATCATCCTGCTCGATGAACCGGCGGCCGGCGTCAACGCGACGCTCCTGGAGGTCATCATCGATCGGATCCACGACATCAATGCGCGAGGCATCACCTTCCTGCTGATCGAACACAATATCGACATGGTGGCGCGGCTCTGCCACCGCGTCCTGGTAATGGCGAGCGGTCAGTTGCTCAGCGAGGGCACGGCGGAAGCAGTCGCGCGCGATCCGCGCGTCATCGAAGCCTATCTGGGAGGCGCCGCATGAGCGAGACCGTCCTCGATGTCCGCAATCTCGAAGCCAGCTATGAACCCGGCATGCCGATCGTGCGCGGCGCTTCGCTCACGGTCGGCAAGGGTGAGATCGTCGTCGTCCTCGGGCCCAACGGCGCCGGCAAGTCCACCTTCATCAAGGCGATCGCCGGCCTCGTCCCGATTACCGGCGGCACGGTTTTCCTGGACGGGAAGAACATCACCGCAGCACCCGCCCACACCATGGTGCGGCTTGGCCTTGCCTTCGTGCCGCAGACCGAAAACATCTTTCCGCTGATGTCGGTCGAGGACAATCTCAAAGTAGCCTGCGGCATCCTCGAGCGGCGGGAAATCCCCGCCCGCATCGAGGAGATGTATGCCGCCTTCCCCGACCTCGTCCGCCAGCGCCGCACCGCCGCCGGCAATCTGTCCGGCGGGCAACGGCAGATGCTCGCCGTCGCGAGGGCGCTGATCGTCCACCCCAAGGTACTGGTGCTGGACGAACCGTCGGCCGGCTTGTCGCCAAAATTCGTGTCGGTCGTGTTCGAGATGCTGGCCGGCATCCGCAGATCCGGCGTCACCGTTCTGTTGGTCGAGCAGAACGCCAAGGCAGCGCTTGCCATCGGCGACCGCGCTTATGTCCTAGTCGAGGGCAAGGACCGGCATGAGGGCGTCGCCTCCGAATTGTGGAGCGATCCTGTCGTTGCCGAACTCTATCTCGGCCAGCGCTCCCAACATCACAAGGGAGGCGCGGCATGAGCCTGCAATTCATCGTCGACGGATTGCTGACCGGCTCCATGATCGGCCTCGGCGCCATTGGCGTGACGCTCACCTATTCTATCCTGCGTTTCTCCAACTTCGCCCATGGCGACTTCATGGCCTGGGGAACCTATGCGACGCTGGCCGTGGTCAGCGCCATCGGCGCGACCTTCGGCAAGGTGGCGCCGATCGGGCCACTGTCCTTCGGCTGGTCGCTGCTTGTCGCCCTGGTCGTCGGCATGGCGTTCACTGCCCTGCTGGCGCTCCTGCTCGACAAGGTGCTGTTCTCGCGGCTGCGCTCGCAAGGCCAGGCAATCATCGTCGTGATGGCGAGCTTCGGCGCCTCCATGGCGCTGCGCAGCCTGTTGGAGTTCACCTTCACCTCACGGCCGACCTATTTCAGCCGCGCGATCCAGATCGCCATGCCGATCGGCTTCGGCATCCGCATCACGCCTGACCAGATCGCCTTGCTGCTGCTGACCGCCGTGCTCGTGCTCGGCGTGCATCTGCTGATGACTCGCACGCAGACCGGCCGCTCGATGCAGGCGCTAAGCCAGAACGCGGCGCTGGCCCGCATTGTCGGCATCAACGTCGCCAAGGTGGTGCGCGTCACCTGGATCGTCGGCGGCTCGCTTGCCTGCGTGGCCGGCGTGATGATTGGCATTCTGGTGCAGATCCGACCGTTCATGGGCTTCGACATGCTGCTGCCGATGTTCGCCGCCGCCATTCTTGGCGGCATCGGAAGCATCCCGGGCGCGGTAGTCGGTGGCGTGATCATCGGGCTCGCCGAAGCCGGCGCGGTGCAGTTGATCGGTGCCGAATGGCGCGCCGCCGTCTCCTTCATCATCCTGATGGCGGTGCTGTTCGTGCGGCCGATCGGCCTTTTCGGAGTTGGGGAAAGATGATCGATCTCATCGGCTATGGCGCCTTCTTCCTGAGCACGGCGCTGATCTTCTCGCTGGTCACGCTGGGGCTCAATTTGCAGTGGGGGCTGACGGGCCTATTCAACGTCGGCCTCGCCGGGTTCGTCGCCATCGGCGCCTACACATCGGCGCTGCTGACGACACCGGACGACCCCGCGCGCCTTGGCGGTTTCGGCCTGCCGATCCTTGCCGGCTGGGCCGGCGCCATGGTGGTGGGCGGCGTTGCCGCAGCCCTTACCGGCATAGCGACGCTGCGTCTGCGGTCCGACTATCTAGCGATCACCACGTTCGGTGTCGCGGTGGTCGTGCAACTGGTCGCACTCAACGCGCAGAAGCTGAGCGGCGGGCCGTTCGGCATCGGTTTCATCCCGCGTCCCTTCGGCAGCCTCGCCGAAACTCCGCTGCTGTTCAATCTGTCGAACCTTGCTGTCGTCTCGGCTGTCACGCTGATCACCTATCTGGCCCTGGAGCATCTGTCACGCAGCCCATGGGGCCGTGTGCTCAAGGCGCTGCGGGAGGACGAACGAGCGGCGATTTCGCTCGGCAAGAGCGCGAGCTTCTACCGCGTCCAGGCCTTCGCCGTCGGCGGCGCTATCATGGCGCTGGCCGGCGCACTTCAGGCGCATTTCACCGGCTTCATCGCGCCGGACAATTACCTGCCGATCCTGACCTTCCAGGTCTGGGTGATGCTGATCGTCGGCGGCTCGGGCAGCAATCTCGGTGGCGTCATCGGCAGCATCTTGGTCTGGGCGATCTGGGCTGGATCAGGCACGCTGACCAGCTTTCTCTTTCCGCCGGAGCAGCAGGCTCGCGCCGCCTCGCTGCAGATCGTCGCCATCGGCGTCATGCTCTGCGTCATCTTGCTGGTCCGGCCGAACGGACTGTTCGGCGACAGGCCAAAGCGGCCGCGCTTCGGCAAACGGGCGAAGCTGGCCGCTGCCAAGAGCGGCTCTGGCTCATGAATGCCGCGATCCGGCAGGACGCACGTGGCACTTCGCTCTGGCATGCCGTCAGCCGCAGTCATCGCGAGCGGCCTCCCCTGCATGGCGAGATCGATACCGACCTCGCCATTGTCGGCGGTGGTTTCTCCGGCCTTTCGACTGCGCTGCACGCCGCCGGGAAAGGACTTTCCGTGGCCGTTCTCGAAGCCGAAATCATTGCCTGGGGCGCGACCGGCCGGAATGCCGGTTTCGTCGTGCCGAACTTCGCCAAACTGGATCCGGACAGCATCCTTGCATATCTCGGCCCCAAACGAGGCGAGAGGCTGATCGATTTCGCCGCCAGCAGTGCCGACCTCGTGTTCGGCCTGATCCGACAGCATCGTATCGACTGCGACGCGGTGCAGAACGGATGGATCCAGCCGGCGCATTCGCCGGCCGCCCTGGAGAAGGTTAAATCCCGTGCCGGACAATGGTCGCGGCGCGGCCGACCCGCCGTCACCCTGGACCGGCGGGAAGTCGAAGCGCTGACCGGCGCGCGCGGCTATTTCGGTGGATGGATGGATCATTCAGGCGGTGTGCTCAATCCCGTCGCCTATGCACGCGGATTGGCCGACGCGGCGGGAAGCGCCGGCGCGCGGATTTTCGAACGGACGCGTGTCACGTCGGTTGATCGAAGGGCCGATGGCTGGGCGCTTAAAACGCCAACCGGCACGGTGCGCGCGGCCAGGGTGCTGATCGCCACCAATGCCTATGGCGGATCGCTCAATCCGTCGCTTGAGCGGACTTATTTCCCGCTGAAAGTTTTCCAGATCGCGACGCGGCCCCTGCCGCGCGACATCCGCGCGCGTCTGCTTCCCGGTGGGCAAGGCGTCGGCGACACCAGACGCAATCTCTTCACCTTCCGCTTCGATGCCGACAACCGGCTGATCAGCGGCGGAATGCATATTCTGGGCGCCGGCGCCGATACGCGTGTGCCGCAAACGATCTGGCGGCGGCTCTCTACGCATCTGGATCTGCCCGATCTGCCCCCGCTCGCCTATGGCTGGTCGGGGATAGCTGCCGTCGAACCGGATTTCCTGCCGCACCTCCTGGACCTCGGCCCCGGCCTGATCGCCGGCCGTGCCTGCAACGGACGCGGCATCGCCATGACGACGGCGATGGGCAAGGTACTGGCCGATTGGGGCGCTGGAACCGACGCCCGCGACCTGCAGCTGCCTTTCGCGCCGCCGGCGCGGATCCCGTTCCACGCCCTGCTGCGGCATGCGCCCAAAATGCTGCTCGGCTGGAGCATGCTGCGCGACCGGATGGACGAGAAGGCCTAGACCGAACCGTGCCTGCCGCGGGACCAATGCGCTTGCCGCGGTCGTGTGTTGCGCCGGCACGCCCTTGGCCGCGACCGCCGCTGGCGACAGCTGCGCGGTCGAAGGAAGGCGAACGCGCCAAAAGTTTGATGCCTCATAAATTATCCAAAAGCCGTGTCTATTATCCCATACTGTCCCTAAGCACCCGCAATTCGGGCCGAGGCGCGACCCAGAAAGCTCGAAAAGCTTCCAAGAACCCAGGAAAATTGGACGCCGCATCGGACACTAAGGCCCACGGATACCGCAGCGAACGTCCGCGATAGTGCGGCCAACATCGTCAGCAGAAGGGCGTCCTAATAGGGCTGTCGGCGGCTCCGTCGTGAGAACGAAAAAAGAAGAGAAGCAGAACTTTCGTGTGCGATTTTTGCACACGACCTCCGGTAACTACTTGATATTAAGTGTTTATCTGCCCAATCCATCATGGGCGCAACGGCCATCCTATGCTCTTGATTTTTCAGCATTTTTCTTTAGTATCAAACCGTTAGATGGTGCCGAGTGCACACGAATTTACGCCAGAATACGACCCTTTTCGCCAGGTTTCGATCTCTCAGTGCACAGGGAGCGCACACGAAAAAATGGCCACCTACACAAAGCTCTCGTCCGGTTCCTGGCGCGTGCAAGTCCGTCGCAAAGGTCGCTACGCGAGCGAGACATTCCTGCGCCGTGACGACGCACGGCGCTGGGCAACCGAAACCGAGCGCCAAGTTGATCGCGGTGAGACGCCGACCAAGTCCCGTATAGCGCGCCTGAAAACTTTCGGCGAACTCATTGACCTTCATATCGACGACATGTGCGATGTAGGCAAGTCCCCTCGCCGCTCCAAGGCTGCGGCCCTCGCGATGCTGAAAAGAGATCTGGGGAAGTGCCACGTCGCGGCGCTCGATCGCGAACGGCTCATTCGTTTTGGTCGTGACCGGGCCGCGCAAGGTGCTGGACCGATGACTCTCGGCATTGACATCGGCTTTATAAAGCTTGTCCTGTCTCATGCTGCGGCCGTCCATGGCCTACCGGTCAAGGTCGAACCCGTGGATCTCGCGCGCATCGCACTTAAGCGCCTCGGCCTTGTCGGCAAGGGATGTGAGCGCGACAGGCGGCCTACCCAGGATGAACTCGACAGGCTCATCGCCCACTTCAATTCAAACCCTTTGCAGATAGCGCCCGTCGGTCGCATCATACGTTTTGCCGTCGCTACGGCCATGCGGCAGGAGGAGATCTGCAAAGCGCGTTGGTCTGACGTCGATTCTCGCACGCGGATGCTTCTCATCCGCGACCGGAAAGACCCGCGCAACAAGAATGGCAATAATCAGCGCATACCGCTATTCGCGGCAACTGGGTACGACGCATGGGCCATCCTTGAGGAACAGCGCGCAAAGCGAAGCAATGACGATGATCGAATTTTCCCATTCAATCACAAATCAGTCGGGACCGCCTTCCGTCGGGGATGCGCTGTCCTGAGCATCCACGACCTCCATTTCCATGACTTGCGTCATGAGGGCACAAGCCGCCTTTTCGAGGCGGGTTTCACGATTGAACAAGTAGCACTGGTTACCGGGCACAAGGACTGGAAGATGTTGAAACGATACACCCATTTGAAGCCTGAAATGCTTCACAATATTCCCACAGCGAGGATGGCGTAGCCCGCGAGACCTGGTCACCTTTTATGGTGTTCGGACGTTGTTGTAAGCAAGCCTGTCGGCGTCCAGGACCGTTTCCGAGGCCGGCGTCAAATGATACCCGGCTAGCAAATCTTCGCCGCAAGCCGGGGAGTTAAGCCGGCGAAGGACACGGGTAAAAAGCGTTCTCCGCGATAACGCTGAGCGGCCTCCTTGACTGTTAGGCCCCGACTCGTCCTGGCCCACCGAGCAGAGTGTCGCAGCCGCTCCCGCTGTTCATTTACTCATAGCGCCAGATCACTCGCTCCCCCTAACGGATATCCACCAGGCGACGGAAACTGAAGGTTGATCTCAGATTCATGCAGGACGCGGAACCAATTTCGCTTATCGAAGTTAGCAAGCGCTGCTTACGGGGACTCACGCGATGCTCCTTGCCCTGGACGATGCGATCTCGATGGCTGTTTTGGCCGGCAGAGCCACGGATGCGGAAATCTTCGGAGTGATCGACCTCACCAGCAAAATTGAAGCCCGGATCGGCGCCATCAGCTTAGGGCGCGCCATCCAGTTTGTCGCCAATGCCTCGGTGCTTGGATACGACGTTCGCGGTGCAATGGTCTTATATGGGGAACCAGGAGCGCCAAGCTTGAGGATATGGGACTGCGAACACCTTTGGGCGCAATATGGTGGCGCACTTCTCCAGCCATAGCGCGAGGCGGCCTGGAGGACTGGCAACAGCTCTCGCAGAGCTGATCTTACGATCAATGGGAACGAGCGCCAGGGAGGTCTTTAGAAGCGTTATCTCGGCCTGTGCGCCCGGCTGGCCAACGCGCGGTCCTTGGGATCTCAGCCCATAAGCAGCCCGAAGTACCCCCTTGCAAAGCAGTGCTGCTGCTACCGTCCAAAAGCCGGCAATCCACACTGATCTCGTGGCAGCGAAAACCCACGCTGCCACAACTCTGGGTGTCGCGAGCACGTCATTACAAAATACGCAAAAAAATATCTTCACTACCTATTTGGCGGCCGCCCCTGTGGGCTCGCAGCCGCCACCGATCGAAACCCGACGGTGCGCGCTTGGAGCTGTCGCATCATCGAGTGGTTCCAAAGACAGGGTCGGCAACGCTCGCGAGAGCCGCAATGTTATCAATCATGGCTAGAACCGCCTGCGGCTTGCTTTGATGCACCATATGTCCGGCATCCAGGACGATATCCAGCAGCGAGTGGCTTATCTCGGCGTGTAGCCGCAGCGCTTCGGCCTTAGCATCGAACGTCCGAGCGGGCGTCCAGCCAATTCCCGTCTCGCAACGAGATTGTTGTAGAGCGCCAACCCAGCGGTTGCCGCCGGCTTGTTCTGGTCACATCGCGGGTTGACATTCGTGGCTCGCTCGCCATGCTGCATTGCAGCATGAATAATAGCCTTACCGCGTCATCACGCATCGAGTGCCTGGATGGCCTTCGCGCCGCCGCCGCGCTGTGGGTGCTGGTCGGTCACTGTCTGCTGTTGACCGGCTGGCATATTCCGGTGCTTGGCGACCCTGCGCTCGGCGTCGATCTCTTCATCATGCTGTCCGGATTTCTGATGGTGTTTCACTATCAGTTGCGCCAGGCCAAGGAGCCCTGGCAACGGCCTGAGACCTGGCTGAAATTCTGGACGCGGCGTTATTTTCGTATCGCGCCGCTGTTCTACGTCATGTTGCTCTTCGCGCTGGCGCTGGGGCCTTATCTCTATGAATCGCGAATAGTCATCGATGCCTTCCTGCAGCGCGCGCCACAGGCGCCCGAGCGGTTTCTCGACGGCAGCCTGAAGAACATCGCCGCCCACCTGACATTTCTGTTCGGCCTGTCACCGAACTTTGCCTACCGGACGCCGCTGCCGGATTGGAGCCTTGGCCTGGAAATGCAGTTCTACGCAGTCTTCCCGGCGCTGATGCTTTTGGTGCGCCGCTTCGACTGGATATGGAGCGCCATACTCGTGGCGGCGATCGGCAGCCTGGCTGTGATGATCCTCAAGTCGCTGTCGATCCATTTCCCGATGCCGTCCTTCCTGCCGCTGAAGATCCAGGTGTTTCTTTGCGGCATGCTGCTGGCGGGCGTCCTGGCACAAAGCCGACCGAGGCCACTGCTGCATCTGGCCCTGGCCATGGCGCTTGCTGCGATTCCCTTTGGCGACGGCTACGGGCTTTCGAAATTCCTGATACGCGAAGTGCTGGTGCTGGGCTTCTTTGCCCTTGTCCTCTACCGCATGCTGCCCGGCTTGGCGGGCGTCGTGGCGAAAAAGGTCGCCGTGGCGCTGGGCCGCGGTGTCTTTCATGTTCTGGGCGAGCTGTCCTACAGCATTTATCTCATCCACCTGCTGGTGCTGCAGCCCGTCGCGGCATTCGTCATTGCCCGCTATGGCGATGGCCTTGCCGCGCCGTTGCGCCTCGCCATCGTGCTGGCGATCGTGCTGCCGGTGGTCTGCCTTCTGTCCTTCGTCACCTACAGGGTCATCGAAATGCCTGGCCAGCAACTCGGGCGCACGGTCTTGCGCTGGTTCCCCCGGAGGAAGCCGGTGCTGAAGCCGAGCCCCGCTGAATGATCAAGCCCGGCATTCGGGTGGACTTCCTCCCGCCGATCGAAGTCAGCGGGAAGAATCCAGATAATCAATAATTGCCGTTGTAGTACCGGTCGTCGCAGGGCGCGGTATAGATGCGGCCGTAGCGGTCCTGATAGCGGCAGAGCTGGCCGCCGCGCGGCTCGGTCGGCGTGGTGGCGCTGCCGACAACCGCCCCGAGCAGGGCACCGCTTGCAGCACCGATGACAGTGCTCTTGGTGTTGCCGCCGATCGCCTGGCCGACCAGCGCGCCGCCGGCGCCGCCGAGCAATGCGCCGGTGGTGGCACGCTGCTGGCCTTCGGTCTGCGTCTCGCAGCCAGCGAGCGCCGCGGCCATTAGTACCGCGAGAATGGCCTTCTTGATAAACATCACTCGAACTCCTCTGAAGCCCCGAGGACTGACAGGCTGGGGCGAACAAAACCCCGAGTGCGGTCGCATTGCGGCGGAACGGCGGCAGACCCCGCTCACGAAGTGAATCACAGTTTCCCGCCGGTTGAACGCCATGGTTGCCAAATGGGAAAGTTATGCGGGCGATGGTGACCAGCCGCGCGTTCAGTGGATCTTCAAGCGCACCAATATGGAAGCTTGGCTGCGATGGTCCGGATTTGCCTCGATGTGCTCGAGCGACGTAGGTTGCGGAACCGCTATGCCGTCCTCGATCATTCCTACGACGTGAAAGGCCAGGGCTTCCTCGGCCAGCTCGCGCGCCTCGTCAACAGTGGCGCCGGCCGTGATCAGCCCGGGAAAGTCGGGAAATGACACGCCGTAGTCGCTGTCGCCTTCCTGATGGACCAGCCCGACATGTTGCTGCATCTCAGTTTCCCTTGCTCGAGGGCGATCGACCGCTAGTTTAAATTGCCGGCACCAAGGTGCAAGGCGATGGACAAGTTTGCAGAGGGTGGCAATCCGCCTGCGGGGAGGCGAAGGGTTCGCGCTGCGCAATACCTGCGTATGTCGACTGAGTATCAGGCCTACTCGATCGAAAATCAGCGGGATGCCATCCGCGACTATGCGGACCTCATGGGCTACGACATCGTCGCCACCTACGAGGACGCAGGCCGCAGTGGGCTCAACCTCGAAGGCCGTCCCGGCCTTCAGCAGTTGCTGGCCGATGTCGAAATCGGGAGAGCCGATTTCGAGACCATCGTGGTGTACGACGTAAGCCGATGGGGACGATTCCAGAATATCGATGAGAGCGCTGCATACGAGTATCGATGTCAAATGGCAGGTGTGCGGATCGAGTTCTGCGCCGAACAGTTCGCAAATGACGGCAGCATCGGATCCGATGTGCTCAAGGCGATCAAGCGCAGCATGGCTGCTGAGCACAGTAGAATGCTGTCGCAGAAAGTCTTCATTGGCCAGGCGAGGCTAATCCGGATGGGCTTTCGACAGGGCGGCAAGGCAGGGTTTGGCCTGCGGCGCCTGCTTGTCGATCAACATGGGCGTCCCAAAGGCGTCCTGTCGTCCTACGAGTACAAGAACCTGCAGACGGATCGCATCGTTCTGATCCACGGACCGCCTGACGAGGTCGCGACTGTACGATGGATCTTCAACCACTTTGTCAGAACAAAAAAATCACAGCTGGAGATTGCCCGAACGCTCAACAAGCGCGGCGTGCTGACCGACCTGGAGCGCCCCTGGACGCGAGAATCTGTCCACTCGCTGCTGACCAACGAGAACTACATTGGCAACAGCGTCTGGAACAGGGGCTCGACCAGGCTCAAGAGCCATCGGGTCCACAATCCTCCCGAACAGTGGCTTCGGGTGGAGAACGTCCTAGAGCCGATCGTCGATCGCAAGCTATTCAGGCGCGCACAGATTTTGCTCAAGACTATCCACCGCCACATGTCCGATCAGGAGATGTTGGTCGCCCTCGAGGCGCTGCTGGCACGCCGTGGTGCCCTATCCACCTTCATCATCGACGCCGCACCCGATTGCCCGCCCGCCCAACGATACTCGTGGCGTTTTGGAACCCTCGTCAAAGCCTATGAGCTGATCGGATACCAGGCGCCCAAGAACTACCGCTACATCTACGTCAACCGACGACTGGACACAGTGAAGCTGCAGGCGATTCAGGAGTTCTTGGCCGCAGTCGAGGCGCGAGGCGCGGTTGCGGCCTATGACGCGGAGACAGGCGTCGTGCAGATCAACGAGGAGCTTATTGTGGCGATCGCAATAGCGCGCTGCAGAGCCTCCTACTTCGGTTATCCAAGATGGTTTGTGAAGGCTGATCGGCAACCGTTGCCGGACATCTATGTCCTGATCCGGATGAATCCCGGCGACCTCACCATTCGAGACTACCTGATTGCTCCGGCCCGTGAGATCGCCGGCAAGCGTGATCTGCACGCCCACAACGGAGCGCTTCTGGATTCCTATGTTTTCCCCACATTGATGCCGCTGCTTGCTCTGGCGGAGCGGGTCGCTGTCGAGAGCGCAACATGAGGTCGAAGCGGCTGAGCCGGGAAGCTGCCCACAAGATTCTCCTCAACAACGGCCGCCGACATGTCGGGGCGTTGGCCTCCGATCAGCTACGCCCGAAGATGCGCCGTTCCACTCCCGAGTTCCTTAGGATTTACGACGCCGAGTGCAGGCGCAAGCGTGCCTTCATCGCAGAGGTGGAAGAACTGGAGCAACGTTTGGACAGGATCGCCGTGGCGGTACGCCTGATAGCAGGCGACGGGCAGTTCCGCGACCTGTTGGCATCCGAAGGCCTTGCTACGATGCCAAATACATTGGCGCGGAGAATCAGCGGCACGCCGCCTGCGCAGACCTCATCGCAACTCATCTCTTCCGACGCCAATCCGATTTCAGCCGGCGAGATCTGCCCGGAGGTCCTCGATCTGCTGAGGGACTGCAGCGGGCCGGCAGGGCTTTTCGCGTTGCTGCGGACGGTGCTTCCGGTCCGGCAAATAGAGATTGCGCGCTCAATGATTGCCAGGGGGCCGGTCAGTCTCAACTACGTGAAGATGCTCGTCGCCCTCACGCAACGGTCGCTCCTGGTTGAAGATTTCCGTCCGCAACCTGAGCTCGCCAGCCTTTCCGAAGACCGGAGGGGAGAAATGGAGTGCGAGTTGGCCAACCTTAGCCGCGCATTTTTGAATGCGCTCGACCGGCGCGGGCCAGCGAGCCTGGAACTCGTCGCCGCCTGCCGCTATTTTGACCGGCTGATGGATAATTCCAGAGTGGTGCGGTATCTGGCACGCAATTTCCCTGGTCGTTTCGAAGAGTTTCATAACTTGACGGTTCTCAAATAGATTTTACTCGTCGCGCCAAATCACACGCCTTTCCCATCGTATTTCCTTCAGGCGCCGGAAACGGATGCTCACAAGCTCCTGTCGGTAGGGATGGAAGAGTTCCGCCGACATCCACTCCCGCTTGCCGCAGGCCTGACAACGTACCCTTTCTCGCACCTGGTTTATGGTGACATTGCCGATCACCTCGCGGAGCTCGATCGGTTTGTAATGGCGTGTGATATGGCAATGGCCGCAGGAGATGCGCGCGATCTGCCCTGCCTCATGGGCATGCATCAGCGTCCAAGCCTGGCCTCGTGGCCACTTTTCGGGTTGTTCCGGCATCCTCTGAAATGAGGAACATATTCCCATGCAGTCAAGGTGCGTCTTGACTCTTTGTTCTCTTTTCGTTCACTGTTTGCGAAAGGAGACAGAACCATGAAACCGATACGTGCGACCGAAGCCGAGCAGCCCGAAATCTACGCAACCGTCAGGCGCGAAATGCCTGCCATCCACCGAGCAGCTCAAAAGATGGCAAAGCACCTGCGTGGACTGTCAGATGTCAGCCAGAAGCAGGCGATTACAGAACTCACGGCCGCCTGGATCATGGCGATCTACCCCGACAGCCTTAACCTGGCGATATCGCTTTCGGATGCGATGCGCGACCAGACCGACATCGATTTGCAGCAAGCCTTTGAAACCAGGCGACGGAAATTGAGCAATTAATGGTTGCCCGCAGCCGTAGCATTCCGCCGCCAACGATGATCGATCGCGATATGCCGCACCAGGTGGCGCTGCCCGACGACATGTGCACGGCACACAACTTCACGCTGATCCGGCGGTTTCTTGAGGAGCAAGGGCTATCTTGCCGGACGCGATCCGTGATCGCGATCTGGAAGACGGCAAGCAGGAGCAATGGCGACTGCATTGTTTCGCTGATCGCGATGCCGCCGCCGCATTCCTTGACCACTTCGGCGGGATCATGTTCGATCCCAAGCGCGACAGGGAGAATGGACGCGCACGTGGCGCCTGGCGTCGCAAGGGCGTCTATCAGCGGATTTTCGACATTGGACCGCTCAGTGTGCCGGAGCCTCTCCGCAACTGAACTCAGGCGCGCTCTGGCCGTACCGTTTCAACGGACAACGATCCCGCCGGCGAGGGTCGCAACAACTCTCTCTCCGGTCTCGACAAATCAAGCCACGCTGACCAGTTTTCGGGCTGAAGAACGACCACCTGGCGATTGTGATATGGCGAGACATCCGGCCCGGGATCGGTCGTCAACATGGTGAAGGTGGGCGGCTTGTTGCCGGCCGCTTCCCGCCAGAGCCCGGCGATAGCCAGGAAAGGAGCGCCGTTCAGAGTGAAGCGGTGTTTCGCCTTCGGGTATTTGGTGCCAGTGAATTCGAAGAACGCCGAGGCCGGGACCAGACAGCGTTTGCTGTCGGCGAAACGACGTCCTTCCGATCGGAAGTTGAACACCGGTCCTCCCTTCGGGCCGGCCGGCGGAAACCCAAACGTCATCGACGCAAGTTCAACTCCGTCTCCGGCAGCGAGCATGATCGGCGCCGGATCATTGATGCGGATATCATCAGCTTGGGGAAGATCGAGTTCAGTTTGATGAGCCGGGATCTTCAGCGCCAGCGAAGCCATCGTCCGGCAATATTCGGCCCAAGCGACATGCTGCTCATAGTCGTTGCACATGCTGTCCCCACAAAAGCAATACGAACGGGGCCGTCCGTTGCCATGCTAGGCGGATTTTCGCGCGGGCTTTGCGTTTGCCCGCCCCTTGATACCCTCCGCAGCGAGGCTCTTCTTCAGCACTGCAGCCAGGTCCACCACGTTCTCCCTGGGTTTCGGCGCCGGCTTGGGCGGCTTCTTGCCCTTGCGCTTGGCGTCGATCATGGCGATCAGCGCATCCTCATAGGTATCTTCGAATTTCGAGGGGTCGAACTTTGTTGCCTTCTTGTCGATCAGCAGCCCGGCAATTTCGAGCAGATCCTTGTCGTATTTGGGGCTTTTCACGTCGTCGAAGATGCTCTTTTCTGAAATCATCTCGTTGTGGGTTCGTAACTCGGTCAAAAGCATTCCTTTGCCGAAGGGCTGGATAATGACTTCCCTGCCCCGCTGGTACAGCACAACACAAGATCGCGCCGCGACCCGCTTCTTGGCCATTGCTTCTCGCAGCACCGAAAACGTCTCAACAGCGGCGCCATCGGCCGGGATGACGTAATAGGGCTTTTCCAGATACCTCGTGTCGATCTCATCGATCGCGACGAAGCCCTCAATGTCGAGCGTATGCTGCGACGTGAGCTTCAGCTTTTTGATCTCGTCCGGCTCGATTTCGAGGAAGTCGCCCTTCTCAACCTCGTAGCCCTTGATCTGATCTTCTGAAGGAACGACGTCGCCGGTACCTTCATCGATATAGGCGCTCTTGACCGGCAGGCCGTTTTCGCGGTTCAGAATCTTGAAATGGACCTTCCCCGCCTCAGTGGTTGCTCCCACCAGCTTTACGCTGCATGCGACCGATCCGAATTTCAGGAAACCTTTCCAAACCGCGCGCGGCGCTGCCATGTTTCATCCTCCGTTAGGTGAAGAAACACTGGCACCCGCGGGGGGGTTCCGACTTCGTTCAGTTTCCTAGAAATCGATAAGCTTTTTGAGCCTGCCACCCGCGAGGGACGAAGGGCAAGCTCTCGGACTGTGGGCAGCCCGAGAATAACGCGCCATCTGGCGAGGGTGCGTCACCCGACAAGGAAGGCTGCCAGACGCCTTACGTTCCATCATCGCGTAAGCCCTGTAATGGCGCCTGTCGCAGGTAGTCTTCGCCGCGCATGTGTTTCACTCGCCCTATTAGGACCGGCCGAACTTATTGCGTGGCGGGCCGGTTCGGCGAATCGTACTCGTCGACAGCGCTTGGTCGGTTCCCGGAGGTCCCTGTACTTGCCCCGCAACGCCAGCAAGATTGAAGACGCGTGCGCGATGACGATCGGCGGTGATATACAGCAGCAGGAAGAAGATCGGTCGCCAAAGCTCTCACGGCTAGTGCTTTGCAGTCACTCAGGTTGGCTGTGGCGCGCGAGGAATTGGTGCACGAGTTTCGGCAGGTGGGTTTCAGCCACTCCGCCATCGCCTCTTCTTCCCGCAAGATGCCCTCGCAGACCCGCTGCGTCTCGATATCGCCCGCCTCCTCGGCCGTCGCACTCAGGATTCGATAGCTCGCGATCTCCATGTGCTCGAACGTGTAGCTTGCGAGAGCGCCTTTCAGGACTTCGTCGCCGACAAAGAAGCCGCTCAGTCCCTGGGCGGTCGCGAGCATCTTGGCGCCTGCGTCCTTCGCAACGATGTGCTTTCGCCCATACGTTCGAGGCACTCGCTGACGCGTTTGGCCTGCCGACGGGTTTCCTCCAGATGAAGCGAGAACCTGTCACGCAATTCGGGGTAGTTTTGGAGCCGGCTAACCTGGGTGCTGATCATCGTTTCGGCCTGCTCTTCCATGACGCTGACCTGCGGGAACTGGGGCGTCAGACCTATCGCGATTGGGACATCACGGACGCCGATCTGCGACAGAAATGGAAGAAGGGCGACAAATCGGAGTTCTATCCATACGGGGACAATTCAATCTCAATGGACGAGCTCATGCTACAGATGGCGGGAGCAGTCGATCAATTCGCGGGCAGAGCTGAGACTGAGTGAGCATCCGATTGTGCCGCCCGCCCGGAGGGCGATTCATCGTCGGTGGGTAGGCCCGTGGGCCGGTAAAGCTCATTTGGCAGGATTCGCGATCGCCAGTCCCCCAATGCACAAAAGATCCGCGGCCTCCTGTGAACGGCGGATCGCCCTCTCTCAGCGAATTTGCAGAACTCTCAAGCACACTACCAATGCACGCGCTTCGGTGATCGGCCTGCCCCCGCGCGTTGCCACTGCGCACCCAGGCTACTCCAGCACCTGCCCATCGGCTTTGACCGGCGGGCTTTTTCTTTTGTTGACATGGGACGCAACCAAAGGCGAGTTTGACGGCGTTTGAGGGATCATCCGATTTTGAGAGGGTCTCGTGCCAATTCATCAAAGAGCCCGAGAAGCTGGCATCTTCAGTTCTTCGGACCTAGCGCTGCTCGGTCGCGTGTTCGACAAATTGAAGGTCGAACATCAGTCCCCCGAGCGACGCGAAGCCCTCGCATCTCGCCTTCTGGCCAACTACCTGGCAGGGATCAGGGACGAGGCGGAACTGCTGTCAGTGTCAAAACAGCCGCTCGGTCGCTAGATGATACTCCTCACGTTACGGCCGGACAGGTATTGGCGATGAATCTTCTGCTTTTTCTCAAGCAAATGTACGCTGGGACCGGCTCGCATAATCCTGTGTCATGCGCGAGCCGGGCTTTTGGAATTCCTAAGGACGCCAGCTAGAGCCGCCCACCCGGGAAATTCCCCTCGTTAATGCTCCCGAGCTACAGCCCATTAGTCAAAACTGCATTAGAAAGAGCTTTGTGCGGGGTTCCTGGGCTCGGGCGGACCATCCGGGAAAGGAGAGCGTAAGCAGTTTGAGGGAAGATGGCCTCGGCTTCGGTCGGCGGGCTTTTTTCACTTTCTGTTACGCATAATCTAAACCCGAAACCTTGCCGCTCACAATCAGTTCGGCGCGATGCATGGGGTCTCCCATGGGTCATGGAAGAGCGACAAGAAAGATCTTGGTCCGGCGGCTAGTTAAGGAGACGGGGGTTCCGAAGAACAAACCCGAGAGCTCATCAAGATGATCGGCACTGGCTGGGCATCGCTCCTGCGAGAAGCGCGCGCTTTCTGCAGCGAAAGTAGCGATCCCGCGGAACATTCCCGCCAACTCGATGTTCGATAGCCGCGGCGCATGCCCCTCCCAGCATTTTACCGCGTCGCGTCGGGTTTCGGCAATTTTCCCGACATGAGCCCGCATCGCCCTCCCCCCGGTGCGGGCTCTTTCATTGCTGCACACGCAGTTCCGTCACGAGCGCTTCAAGAGCTTTAATGTTCTCTGCGTAGGATGTCGCCTGGCCAGGATACCATCTGCTGGCGATAGAAAGACACCCACTTCGGCAGGTCGGCATCGGGAACGTTCCTCGCCAGACGCCCTTCTCCAGCGTGAAGGTGCCGGCAACGAATCGTAAGTCGCTATTGTCTTCGTGGTGCAAGTCCACGTCGCGTCGTCCATCGTCGCGTTATAAGTTCGCGCCCCTGAAACAAAAGCCGCATTCCGATCGTTTGCCATTAGCAAGCCAGCGCGGTGCGCCATTCCATCCACCTGGATCAGGAAAAGCGAATACGATCCCGCAACCAGGAGCTCTCCGGCTGGTTCGTGGCCAGCGGCAAGCACGCCTCGCACGGTTCTATTACGAATACGGCGACGACGGGGAGAGACTCCTATGATTGAGGTGCTTTATGTCGACGATGACCGCCAGGACGAGCTGATCGCCAACGTCAGACATGAGCCTGTTCAGTATTTTGCAGGCCTTCTTGACTGCCTTCTGGATTCGAGGCGGTCGCGTTTGAGAGGCTGCTTTGGTCGCGCGAAATCCCAGCTGGCATCCTTGCCGCAGCCGGCATTCACATGCCCACGCGGGCCGCGCGGACGCTGCCGCATGGCGTCGCCGGGGCGTGTCGTTTCGTCGCTCGCTCGAAATACTCCAGGTTGCTCACATACCCGGTTTCGACCCTCACGCGCGGGTCATAGTCAGGGCGGTGATCGATTGCATGATGCTTCGGCTGCCAGATGGCGTTCAACACGCGGCCGCCATTTTCAGCGACCTCGTTCAGCAGAAGGCGCTGCCTGTGCTTAGTGAATGTGTCTGACGAGCTCCTGTGAAACTGGCAGCTCAACCGCGCCATTGATCGGGATGTCCAGCATGATAAGGCCTCCCGAATGCTCGTCATCGCGGACCCAGGAGCGCAGTTCGTTCAGGCCGGGCCGTCCCTCGAGCCGCCGACCGCGTCCGCCGAGACTCTCTGCGAGCTTGGCGAAGTCAGGCGAGGCATAACGTGCATGGCGTTCCGGGAGACCCTTGTGTCCCAGCGTATGACGCTCCTGTCCGAAGCCTTCATCATTGAGAATGATGATCGTAAGCGGCAGATCGTACCGGACGGCTGTATCTAGATCGGCCATGTTCATCATAAGCGAGCCGTCGCCGGTCACCAGTGTCACACGCTGTCCGGGCCGCGCGAAGCAGGCGCCGATCGCAAGACCGAGCCCTTGGCCGATGCAGGCGAAATCGAAGGAATAGGCCCAATCGCGTGGATTTCGGACAGTCAGTTTTTGGCAGATCGCCTGGGCCGAGTGGCCGCCGTCCGCCACGATGATGCGGTCAGGGGGAAGTACATCTTGAAGAACATCAAGCGCGCGCCGCGGATCGACGTGTCCGTTCTCGGCATCTGCGTAGTCCTGGCGCCGGCTGAGGCCCGGCAGTCGCGGTTGCGCATGCGCCTTGCCGCCACGGCGGCGTACCGCCCCGCAAAGCCGTTGGGTGGTGAGACGCGCATCTCCCAATAGCGCCAATGTAGGCGACGCATACGCCCCGAAAGCGGTCGGATCGGCGTCGATCTGAATGATCTTCCTGTTACGAACGAGCTCTCCGTGGTTCGTGGTCCACTGGTTGAGGCTCGCGCCAACCGCGAGCAAAATATCGCAATCGCTGAGAGCTTCCTCGGCGATGCCTTGGCCGAGGCCACCGCTGACCCAGACTGCGAATGGATGGTCGCTGCATATTCCCTTTGCAACGAGAGAGCTTGCGATAGGCGCGCCGAGTGCCGTTGCGAGCTCTCCGATCACGGCATCCGCCCCGGCGAGCACCGCACCGCGTCCGGCGAGGATAGCTGGGCGTTCGGCTTGAAGGAGAAGGTCGGCGGCGCGGTCGACCGCAGCTTCCTCCGGCTCACTCGCCATGGGAGCTGAAGGACGCGCGTACGACCAATCATCGCTGAGGTCTGTCGTCTGAACATTGTAAGGCAGGTTCAGCACAAATGGTCCGAGACCGGCGTGTAGATGCCTGAATACCGCGTCGAGCGCGGGGGCAACCATTTTCTCGTTCTCTATCACCACTCCGGCGCCTGCCGTCGCGGTCGTGAAAGCGCCCTGATCCAGCCGCTGCGGATTGTGCATGTCGCCGAGTGAGGTCTGCCCCGCGAGCAGCAGAACGGGCGACCGATGATGGCGCGCGACTGTCAGCGACGTCGCGGTGTTGGTCAAGCCGGGGCCTTGCGTCACGGAACCGAGGCCCGGCCGGCCGGAGAAACGGGCATAGCCATCGGCCATCGCCACGGCGTTCTGCTCGTGCCGCGCATGCACGAGCGTGCGGCGATGACGTTCCGCGAACTCCACCATGAGGTCCATGTTGCCATCGCCCATGAGACCGAAGATTGGACTGTCGGTTGCGTCCGATATTGCCCGCGCGACAGCTTCGTAGACTTTCATGTGAAAACCTCCATGGAAAACACTTGAATGCCGCTTCCGCCGAACGGCACCGTGCAAGGCAGTTCTCATTGCGGCCGCGTTTGACGAAGTAACTCCTTGGCCGGCGGGGCGTTGCAAGTCTGCCCTACTAATCTCAATCAGGATGGTTCACCTTGAGATTGCTTCAGAAATGGAAAGGACCGCGATGCCGGTTCGCGACTAGAGGTCTCGACCAGAGGCGCTGTTCGCTAACTCCTCGAAATATGCCCTGAGGGCGCGAGCAACATGACGGCCGAATCTGCCGGCTGCACCGATCACAAGGATCATTATCGAACTGCACTCAGCCCGGTCGCGGCAAGCCTTGGCGCGCAGGCACCTGCACTTCCAAGTCCAGCGTCGTCAGCGCCTTTCGGAGCGGCTTTCGCCGTCGCGCAGTTGTTTCGTCCTGGCGGTCGGAGTTGTCCTTTCAGTGCAGCCCTAACGCTTAAGATTAGGCCTGATCGCCTCGACCTCTTCTCGCGTGTTCGTATCGGGTAATTCGCCCGCGCTCTCCGGATTTGGTGCGGGATTCTCACGCGTATCTCTTGGCGGCTTTCTCTTAGGCTTGACGCCGGGCGGATTGGATTCGCCCCCTTTTTTCTGCTTCAGCTTTTTCGGCACCTTCTTGACCTCGCACAAGCATCGAGACGCTGCAGCGATATCATTGAATGCCGCTGCGGACGCTTTGGCGGAACGTTACATGCGAGCAGTTGGTTCCTACCTAGATAAGATGCAGCGGCGGGGGCTGGAACCGATCGGAGGCATGTTGAAGATCAGCGGCTATATGACACGTGTGTCAAGGTGGCCAACCCCGACCAGTCAGTCTGCGACGGCACGCAGATAACGGACAGGTTTGACGTCGAAGCTGTTCCAGGAGGCGAGAAGGACCGAGCGGTCGGCAGCGATAAACCGATCGCGACGTGGTGCTTCGCATGTGGCGTCTCCGCGCAAGACCCGCTCACGTCGTTCCACCGACAGATTGACCACCTGTTCGATGACTTCTTCGCGCCGATAGCCGAAGCGACTACGGCCGGCGATCTTTGGCCGAGCGTCGATGCCAACGTGGTGGAGAAAAGACACGCCGCCTTCTTTTCGACGCCTCAGGATCGAAGCAAGGAACCTAATCAACTCGGCGCGGTTCGGGCGCTTCACGCGCCTCGGAGAAGCCGAATGACGAAAATTCACCCGCAATCATTGTCCCGACGTGAAGTTATGGCCGCGGCGGGGGTGGGCATAGCCGCCGGCGTGGCGGGGGACGCCCGTGCACAGCAGACAAGCACCAAACCTTTAGAGAACGGTACCGCGATGCAAGACCCCCGCTCCAAATACCCGAAGCCGCCATTCGAAGCACAGAACCAGCCCTGGCCGGGTCTGGCACGCGACATGAAACCCAAACCCGACCATGGAGAGACGAGCTACAAGGGATCAGGCCGGCTTGCGGGCCGCAAAGCCTTGATCACGGGCGGCGATTCCGGCATGGGCCGGGCCGCTGCAATTGCCTATGCACGCGAAGGAGCGGATGTCGCTATCAATTACTATCCGACCGAAGAACCCGACGCCAACGAAGTGATCCAGCTCATACGCGATGCCGGCAGGACCGGCGTTGCTCTGCCCGGCGATTTGCGGGAGGAGGCGTTTTGTCAGAAACTGGTGGCCGACGCCGTGCAGCAGCTCGGGGGTCTCGACATTGTCGTTTGCAATGCCGCCAGGCAGCAGGCGAAGCCCACGATCCTTGACATCACGAGCGAGGATTTTGACGCCACGATAAAGACGAACATCTACGCACCGTTCTGGATCATCAAGGCTGCGCTGCCGCATCTGAAGCCAGGATCCTGCTTAATCGGCACGACGTCGGAACAGGCCTACGACCCTTCGCCCGACCTCTACGACTACGCCCAAACCAAGGCCGCGACGATGAACTCCGTGAAGTCCTTGGCAAAGCAACTCGGCCCCAAAGGTATTCGCGTCAACGGCGTGGCGCCCGGGCCGATCTGGACCCCGCTGCAGATAAGCGGCGGCGCGTCAGAGGAAAAGTACAAGAAATTCGGCAGCACGACCGTGCTGGAACGGCCGGGGCAGCCGGCCGAACTGGCCTCCATCTACGTGCAGTTGGCGGCCGACGACGCGAGCTTCACAACCGGAAACATCTACGGGTCCGGCGGAGGACAGGGACAACCGTGACAAAAAGATAGCGGCGGCGCCAAGTTCGGCGCCGCCCTGTCACGCTTGAGCGTTCTTAGCGACCCAGAGGCTCTCAACAATTGCCGTTGCATATCGGTCATCGCAAGGCGCAGTGTAGATGCGGCCGTAGCGATCCTGATATCGGCAGGGCTGATCACCGCGGCGCTCGGCGTGATGGCTGAGCCGGCCACGGCGCCGACCAGTGCGCCGATCACCGTGCTCTTGGTGTTGCAGCTGGCGTCCAGTGATTGTGGTCGTGCGGGCGGGCATTGCGACCGCAGTGCCTACACCCACTACCTCGAAGCCAGCTTCAAACCCGACTTGATGTCGAGCAGTATTATAGTTTCGTCTTCAACAACGCGAACCGCGCTGTCGATCATGAAGTATCCCAAATTGGTGCGCACTCAACTGCGGAGGAGATATTTCAGTTCCAGTTAGAATGACCATAGAGACGCGAACGCGGAGTTGTTGCTGCCAGGGATGGTTGCAACTGAGCGGTGGCGACGAAATGACCCCCGATCGCTAAGCACAGCGGTACCCTATTGAGCTGAAAGTGCGCGCTCTTTCCGTCAGACTTGAGTTCCCGGCTCCCTGTCGAAGGCAGCATAGTTGGCAACGCGGGCAGCGGCCAGCGAGATCAACCGAGCCGTTGCTCGTCGTCGATCAGCTCGAGCCTGGATGGGGCAGCGTCACCCCATCGCCACAGAACGAGATTCAAGTCGCCGATTGCGGCGCCCTTGGCAAAGCTCGGCACGAGCAGGCCATTATAGTCTTGCGCGACCAGCTCGCGGGCAAATCGCTGCGTATGCGCCTCGCCATGGCCTCTCATCTGATCGCGCCATGTCGGGTCGGCGAGGGCCGCCGCATCGAGACCCATTGCTGCAAGAGCAGTGCCGTCACCTGCGTCGAAGACGGCCTCGATCTCGGCACGATAAGCGACCAGCGTCGTCGGCTGCAGATCGCCTACCTGGTTGGCTTCGTGCAAAGCCGTCAGGACCGAGGTCGACGCATAGAGCGCCGGCATGCCTTTGGGGTTGAAACGTCCTCCATAAAGCTCGGCACCGCGTCCCGACATAGGCTCGCGGGCATACACCGGATTGAGAGCGCGGTAGAGCCGGCCTGAATAGGTGATGGCGGCGATCGTCAGGCGTAGATCCCCGCATCGACCGCGTCGATGAAGTCGAGGATCTCATCGGCTCGACCCTCCCGCACGAGCTGCATGGCCGTCTGCCCCGAAAATCCCGGCAGCGGCTCGGACCGATACCAGGCATAGGCCATGAGCGCGGAGCCAAATCGCGGCTCGACCTTGTTCACGATTTCCACCATCTCGCGCAGGCGGCGCTGCGTCTTGGCTGAGCGCACCCGCTCCCGGCGCTGGACCGCGTCTTTCCCCAGACCAGCCGTACGCGCGATCTCCTCGCTCGTGGTGCGGAAAGCGTCCGCCATCTTCTTCGGTGCGAACAAACCGTTATCCGCATATCGTGCCAAGCCCATTGCAGCACCTCCGTGCACTGCCAAAAATTATGACGCAATATAGCGTCAGTTAGGTCGACATTTCAAGATCTGCCCGGCTTCTCCCCGCAACGATGGCCGTTCCAGCGATCAGGCCTCCACGACCCCACGGCGGACTGCGCAGGGTGTTCGGCAAGATCGACCAAATCTAGACGCAAGCGGGAGCAACAGAGACAGCTCAATGATGACATTTGGAATCTTTCCGTTCAGCGATTCCGCCAGCGGAACGCACGCGCTTCTTCCTCGTTTTTGGCTCTGAGGGAACCATGAAACGGAGACAGAACGATGAGAAGGCTTTTGTTACCTGTTGTGACAGGCGCGCTTGTCGCCTTGTCTGGCGCAGCTTTCGCCGACACTCCCGTATCCGCCGCTACAAACCTTAACGTTCGAGCCGGTCCCGGCTCGCAATATCCGGTCATCGGCGTGCTGCGGGCGGGCCAGACGGCCACACTGAACGGCTGTCTGCAAAACTCGAAATGGTGCACCATCGCCGAGGCCGGTGGTCAAGGCTGGGTCTATTCCGATTTCGTCACCGCAGAATTTGGCGGCAATCGGGTCGTCTTAACCGAGCGGCCGGCCAATTCAGGCATCGCGGTGGTGAAAGCTCCTCGCGATCAGGCTAATGCCGGAGCCGTCGCCGGCGGCGCTACCGGAGCGATCGCCGGCGCTATCATCGGTGGTCCAGTTGGCGCTGCCGTGGGCGGCGCGGCGGGGATCGTGGGCGGCGGTGCGGCTGGTACCGTGATCACTCCCCCCGAACAGGTGCGCACCTACATCACCGAGCACCGGGTCAAGCCTGTTTACCTTCAAGGCAAGGTTGTGACAGGCGCGACCCTGCCTGCGACGGTAGCCCTGCAGAAGATCCCGAACTACCGGTACCGGTATGTCTATGTGAACAACCGACCGGTGCTGGTTGAGCCGTCGACGCGCCGCATCGTCTATGTGGAAGGCTGAACGTGCCATTCGACAGTGAATACCGACCGCCGGGCGAGTTGCACGGCGGTCAAGCCGAGGCGGGCTCGACGGCAACACACGACTGCGAACAACGACACCGTCGATTTATGGTGAACATCTCCGGCGTTAGCGTGGGCTGGCCTGCGTCGTTCACGCAATGCCGCCGAGACAGACATGTTTGATCTCGGTAAACTCCTCGATTCCATGGCGCGACCCTTCCCGGCCCAAACCCGAAGATTTGACGCCGCCGAATGGAGCTTCGAGGTGAGACCGGTGTTGAGACCGACCATGCCGTATTCCAGGGCCTCCGCGACGCGAAACACGTGCGACAGGTCCTTGGCATAGACGTAGGAGGCAAGGCCAAATTCGGTATCATTGGCCTGAGCAATAACATCTGCCCCATCCTTGAACTGAAACAGTGGTGTCCGGCCGGTTGAATGCCGGCGCGGCGACACCATTGTCTCAGACTTCGGTCCTTAGGAGCCATACGCATCGCTTTTCGCCGTTAGATCCGCAGCTTGAGTGCAGCTGGCCTATGCGAAACGCGCAAACCAGCAGTTAATCCGGTGATTGGGTTGCCATGGTCGTCAACGCCTTCATAACCGCCAGCCCGTAAACCAGCGTCTTCCTTTTCACGAGTGTCGCCGACGGCGAAGCCTTCCTGTCCCCGTGGCGGATAGTGTTCGATTACCCAGCGCTTTTCGCGCGCCGAGGAGCTGGCGCCGCCGAAGCTGGTGTCGGTCGATCTCGGAGCCTGCCTTCTATCGGAGATCAGGGCCAAGTCGCATCTGGTCGTCAACGACAGCGCCTTCTTGCGCAGCTTCGATCCCGATTCGATCAAGATCTTGCTGCAACTCGAGGCCACAGCCGCTTCGATCAGCGACAGGTCAACACCGCGACATAGTCGCGAAACCCGCCGTCGCGATGGACGCCCATCACTCCCAAGTTGGCGCAGACGCTGGAGCGGCCGATCTGGCAGGCATAACAATGGCCGCAGGACACGACGGGATCGACGACCACGTAGTCGCCGACGGCGAGGCTGCCGACGTCCTCACCTTCGCGCATCAGCTGCTGACCGCCGGATTCGAGCTGCGCCTGATCTCGTCGCGCGCCCTGATGCGAACGCGAGAGGCTCTTCACAACGGCTGGGACAAGAACGTTCCGAAGGACGCGCATCTCATCCTGCACACACTGCGAATCGCTAGGCTATGTCGATCCACCGGCAGCCGGTCGCTTCAATCATTTTCGCCCAACAAATCACGTCCTTCTGCCCAGCGAATGCACCTTGCGACCTACCCAGTTCAGGACCGCGCGGCTCAGTTGCTGGACGGGCAATTTTGTGTTCCCGTGGTCAAGGCATCGTGCTGCCGCTGACCGGAGTGCCCCGCGAAGGAATATCCGTTTCCTTGTCAGCCGGCGAAGCGCGGCTCCGGCACGCCGCGCACGCCGACGTCGAGCGCCAGCAGCGAGCCGGCCAGCGGCTGAGCCCGCAGATCGGCCTCGTTGGAATCCCAGATGGCTGTGGTGACATAGAGCGTCGCAAGATCCGGGCCGCCGAACATGCAGCTCGATGGACGCTGCACCGGCAGTTCTACGATCCGGTCGATCGAGCCGTCCGGCGCGTAACGTACCAGGCGCCAGCCGCCCCATTGCGCGTTCCACAGATAGCCATGCTCGTCGATCGTCGAACCGTCAGGCGTTCCCGGCTGCTCGGCGGTCGAGGCGAAGAGCCGGCGATTGGCGATGGTCCCAGCGTTGTGATCGTAATCGTAAGCGTAGATCGCGTTCTCCGGAGTATCGGCGAAATAGAAAATGCTGTTGTCGAGGCTCCAGACCAACGAATTGGAGATGCAGATTCCGCCCACCAGGCGCGTCACCTGCAAGTCGGGATCGAGCCGATAAAGCGACGCGCTGTGGTCCTTGAGGTTGTCGTCCATCGTGCCGGCCCAGAATCGGCCCTTGCGGTCGCATTTGCCGTCGTTGAAGCGGTTGGTGGGGATGTGCGCTTCGGGTCTGGCGATCCAGTCGATCTTTTCGGTAGCTGGATCGAAGAAGGCCAGCCCGCTTTCGAAGGCACAGACCAGCCCGCCTCTTTCGCGCAGTGCGAAAGAGCCAATGCGCTCGGGGAAGTGCCATTCGCGAACCTGACCGGTGGCATGGTCGAAGCGGCGCAGCCGCTTGCTCTCGATATCGACCCAATAGAGCGCCTGCTCGGCCACATCCCAGACCGGAACCTCGCCAAGCTTGTCGCGCGAGCGGAAGACTTCCGTGACGCTGCTCATCCCCCATCCTCTGCCGCGCCACACAAAAATGCCATGGAAGTCTCGGTCCCCTGCCCCGGCGCAAGCACCGTCAGGCCACCCAAATCCGGCAGGTTGTGGCCGTTAGCCGAGTGGCTCATCGGTTCGAAGCAGAAGAAGTCCTCGCGGTAGTGCGGATCGAACATCGTGTCGGAGATGAAAAGGAAATAGCGCGACAGCATCGGAGCGGTCTCGATGCACAGCCGCATATGCCGTTCGGGCCAGACGATGGAGGCCGCGCCGTCCCAGCCTTCAAAACCGTTGTTGACCCAATGGCGCGGCAGCGCTCTCGGGTGGTTGAAATCAAGTGCCTCGGGCACTGAGGTGCGGGCGTCCGGAAGCCAGCCCGCTTTTTCCGTCCAATAAGCCTTCGCCGGTGCTTCAAGCGTGGTTGCCGGCGTCAGCGGAAAATAGGGATGCCAGCCGAGCCCGAACGGCATCGGCCGCTGGCAGAGATTTGTCACGCCAAGAATCGCCCTGAAGCTCACCCCTTCGCATTTGAAGCGTTGCGTGGCGCGATAGCGATAAGGTTCTCCCTGAAATTCGAACGACAGCGATGCCTCGGCGTCGCCGCGATCCTCGACGGTCCAGTCGCCAAGCCAGCCATCGCCGTGCAGGTAGTGCTTGTCCCAAGGCGTGTTGGGCTTCAGACGATATTCGGTCCGATCGAACAGAAAACGATTGCCTTCGACCCTGTTGCCGAACGGGACGAGCGGAAAACAACCGGCGTTCAGCGGATCGCGATCCGAACCTTCTGGTGGAGGGCGCAGCAGCGCTTGCCAGCCGTCGCCAAGATCGACCTCCAGCCGCCAGATACTCCCGCCTTGCGTCGAGAGCACGCAGCGAAGTCGGTCGCTGGCGATCTCGATATCGGTCATGGTCAGCCCTTGATGCCGGTCGCGGCGATGCCGCGCACGAAGTGTCGCTGCAAGGCGAGAAAGAAGAGTGCCGTCGGCAGCGTCGCCACGACGGCAGAGGCCATCAACACGCTCTGCTTCATCGACATGCCGGCGCCGCCGACCAATGTCGCCAGCCCGACCGGAAGCGTGCGGGTCTCGTCGGAATTGGTGGCGATCAGCGGCCAGAAGAAATTGTTCCAGCTGGCGACGAAGGTGAAGATCGCGACGGTGGCAAGGCCGGGCTTGGTAAGCGGCAAGAGGATGCGCCAGAAGAAGCCGAAGCGGCCGCAGCCATCCATGATGGCGGCATCCTCCAGTTCGCGCGGCACGGCCTGGAAGAACTGGGTCAGCAGGAAGACACCGAAGGCGTTGGCCGATGCCGGCACGGTCAGGCTGAAGATGCTGTCGACCAGGCCGTAGCTATTCAGGCCAAGGAACAGCGGCACGAAGAGGAGTTCATAGGGCAGCAGGAAGGTCGCGAAGATCACGCCCATGACGACGCGGCGGCCAGGGAACTGCATGCGCGCCAGCGGATAGGCCGCCAAGGCATCGACGGCCAGGGTCAGCGCGGTGGTGAGAATGCCGACAACGGCCGAGTTGCGAAACCAGGTCAGCATGGGGAAGCGCTGAAACAGCGCGCCATAAGCTTCCAGCGTCGGCGTATCCGGGATCCAGGTGGGCGGATAAGCGTAGATCTCGCTTTCCGGCTTGACCGAAGTGACCAGCATCCACAGGATCGGCGCGCCCCAGAGCGCCGTCACGACGATCATCAGCACATAGGCGAGCGAGCGCCCGCCAAGCGATTTTCCGGCACGATTGGAGCGCTGGTCCTGCATCAGATCGCCTTCATCAGCTTCATCTGGGCGAGCGAGAAGAGCAGCGTGATTAAAAGCAGCACCACGCCCGCGGCGGCGGCCGGACCCATCTCGAAATTCTGGAACGCGGTGAGATAGATATATTGCACGATGACGAAGGTGCTCGCCTCCGGCCCGCCCTGCGTCATCACATAAGCCTGGCCGAAGACGCGCCAGCCATTGATTATGGTGAGCGCGGTGACCAGCGCCATGGCCGGCCGCAGCAAAGGCAAGGTGATGTAGACGAAACGCTGCCAGGGGCCGGCGCCGTCGAGCGTGGCGGCATCATGCAATTCCTCGGAAATATCCTGCAGCGCCGCCAGGAAAATGATCATGTTGGTGTTGACGGTCCACCAGATGGTCGTGATGGCCAAAGCCGGCATGGACCAGTGCGGGTCCTTGAGCCAGGCGATCGGCTCGATGCCGATGGTGGTGATGTAATAGTTGACGAGGCCGGTGCCCTTGTCGAACAGCCAACCCCACAGGATGCCGACGGTCGAGACCATGACGACATAGGGAAGGAACACCACCGTCCTCACGAAAGCGGTGCCCTTGAGCTTCTGGTCGAGCAGCATAGCCAAAGCCAGGCCGAGCACGACCATCGGGATCGCCGTCAGGAAGACAAAGTAGAAGGTGTTCCTGATCGCGGTCAGGAACAGCGGATCGGCGAAGATCTGCCGGTAATTGTCGAGCCCGATGAATTCCGGCGCGCCGAGGATATCCCAGCGCATGAAGCTGATGCCGATGGCGGCCAGCGTCGGCAAAAGCATGAAGGCGATGAACAGCGCCAGATAGGGCGACAGGAAGAGATAGGCGGCAAGCGTCATGCCGCTGCGCACCGCCCCTCCCTCCTGCGCCGATGCGCGGCGTGCCCTGGAGCGGCCCGCCGGGTGTGATGCCAGCGATGTCATCAGCCCTTCTTCAGCTGCGCGTCGAGACCTTCCTTCATCGCCTTCAAGGCGTCCGGAACTGGCTTGGAGCCGCTGAGCGCGGCCTGCAGGTTGGTGACCAGCGGCGTCGGCTTGTCGAAAGAGAAGACCGAGAGATATTGCGGGATCAGCGGCTCGTAGACGATGTTGGGCAGGTCGTCGACGAAGGACTTGAAATATTTGTACTGCTCGGTGCCTGTGAAGGCAGCGCTTTCACGCACCGCCTTGCTCTGCGGGATGATGCCGACGGTGGTGGCGGGCGCGGCAAAGTTGTCGAAGAACCACTTCATGAAAGTGCCATCGGCGGCGAGCTTGTCGTCGCTTTTCTGCTTCGACACCGCCATGCAATGCGAGTTCGCCCAGACGGCCGCCTTCCGGCCAAACACCGGCAATTGCGCGGTCATGAAATTCATCTTCTGCGCCATGCGCAGATTGACCTCCCAGGGGCCGATGAACTTCATCGCGACCTGCTTGGAAGCAAAGGCGTCCTCGCCCTTGTTGCCGCCGACCTCGGGATTGGTCACGCCATGCACGTTGATCAGGTCGACGAGATATTGCAACGCCTTCTGCGAGGCCTCGCTGTCAACCGCGGCCAGGCCCTTGTCGTCAAGGAAGGTGCCGCCGAACTGGTACATCAGGCTGAACCAGATCCAGCGCGCTGTCGCCCAGGTGTTCGGCAATTCGAAGCCGTAACGCGTGACCTTGCCGCTGCCGTCCTTGACCGTCAGCTTCTTTGCCCATTCGAGGAATTCCTCGCCGGTCTTCGGCGGCTTGGCCGGATCAAGGCCCGCCTCCTGCACCATGTCGACATTGTAATAGAAGCCGAGCGGATGCACGTCGAGCGGCGCGGCATAGACCTTGCCGTCGAAGGTCACGCCGGTGCGGCCGGCATCCGGAACCTGCGACAGGTCGAGACCGGACGAAGCGACGACGTCGTCGATCGGCCGGATGACCTTGCGCGTGGCGAATTCCGGCAGCTCGGTGATGTGGAAGAGCACCAGGTCCGGCGCACGACCGCCGGCCGAGGAGACCACCCATTTGGAAAATAAGGTGTCCCAGTCATAGCCGGTCGGCTCGACGATGACGCCCTTGCCGCCCTTGTTGAAGGTGTCGATGACGCCGTTGAGCGCGGTGGTGTTGTCGGCGCCGGTCCAGCCATGCCAGAGCGTCACCTTCTCGTCCGCGGCGAAGGCGCCGCGCGGCAACGCGCCCGCCAGCGCAGCACTTGCACCAAGCGCAAGCGCTTGCCGGCGTGTCAGCAGGGATTTCGCGAAGACATCATTTGCCATGGTTTCCTCCCATTATGGCTTGTGTGTCAGGGGTGGTGAAGCACGCTTAGGCCGCCATCCGCGACAAGGCAGGCGGCGTTGATGAAGGGGCATTCGTCGGAGACGAGAAAGACCGCCGCCATGGCGATCTCCTCAGGCGTGGCGATCCGCCCGCCCGGATGCAGCGCCAGCGTCTTGGCGCGCGCGGCCCCCGGATCGTCGAAGCTGTTCCAGTAGTCGATGACCTTCTGGGTGGCGACATAACCGGGCGCCAGCGCGTTCACGCGGATATTGCCGCCGGCATATTCGATCGCCAGCGATTTGGTCAGGCCAAGCAGAGCATGCTTGGCGACGGGATAGGGAAAGGTGTGCGGGATGATGGTGAAGGCGTGCGTCGAGGCGATGTTGAGGATCACGCCGCCGCCCTGCCCGATTATCCCCGGCAGCGCCGCCTTGGCGCAGTGCCAGGCGCCTTTCACATTGACGTCAAGATTGCGCGTCCAGTCGTCCTCGGTGGCTTCAAGCGGCGTCGAGAACACGTTCATGCCGGCATTGTTGATGACGGTGTTGATCGGGCCGATGGCCTTCGTCGCCGCCGCCATGGCGGCCTCGATTGCCTTGGCATCAGCGATATCGGCTGCGGCATGCGCGACGTCGCCCAAGCGTGCAGCGCTTTCGACGAGAATGTCCGCGTCGCGATCGACCAGGAACAGCCCGGCCTGCTCCCGCAGACAGGCCTCGGCGATGGCGTAGCCGATGCCTTGCGCGGCGCCGGTGAGGAAGATCCGTTTTCCCTTAAGACGTCCCATCAGCGCCGCCCCAATGCCGAAGAACGCAGATTGTCGAGGAGCACGGCCAGAAGCAGGATCACGCCTCTGACGATGTATTGGTAGAAGGCCGGGATGTTGAGCAGGTTCATGGCGTTTTCGGCGATGCCCATGATCAGCACGCCGACGATGACGCCCGACATCGTCGCCCTGCCGCCGGCAAGCGAGACGCCGCCGAGCACGCAGGCCGAGATCACCGACAGTTCCAAGCCCACCGCGGCGTTGGGCTGGCCGGAGGTGATGCGCGAGGCAAGCAGGATGCCGGCGATGCCGCAGACCACGCCCTGGAGCGTGAAGATCCAGATGCGCGTCCGGTCGACATTGACGCCGGCAAGTCGCGAAGCTTCCGGGTTGCCGCCAATGGCGAGCGTGTTCTTGCCAAAGACGGTGCTGTTGAGCACAAAGCCGAAAATGGCGAAGAGCACCGCCAGCACCCAGATCGGCGTCGGTATGCCGAGCAGCTTCGAGAGGGCCAGCTGGTAGAAGTCAGGGCTGTTGATGCCGACGGCGCGGCCATCCGACGAGATCAGCGCGAAACCGCGTACGATCTGCATGGTGGCGAGAGTGGTGATCAGGGCGTTGATGCGGAATTTGGCGATGACGACGCCATTGACCCAGCCGACGACCGCGCCGCAGGCGATGGCTGCGACGAGGCCAAGCAGGATCGAGCCGGTTGTGTTCGAGGCCATCACCGCGACCATGCCGGCAAAGGCGACGATGGAGCCGACCGACAGGTCGAAGTCGCGCGCAGCGAGGCAGAACATCATCGTGCAGGCAACGATGCCGACGGTGACCACGGACTGAAGCAGGCCGAGCATGTTGCGGTCGGTGAGGAAGTTCGGCACGAGCAGCGACACCAGCGCGAAGGCGACGATGAAGATGACGACGAGGCCTTGTTCGCCGAGCAGGATCTTCTTCAGCCGACTGGTCATTGGAAGCCTCAGGATGCGATCGCGTCGGGGGTTTTCTTGTCGGGGAGCGCCGCGGCCAGGATCGCCTTTTCGGCGAATTGGTCGCGCGCGAGCTCGGCGCTGATGCGCCCGCCGCACATCACCAGGATGCGGTCGCAAATGCCCATCACTTCCGGCAGCTCGGAGGAGACGACGACGATCGCCATGCCCTCCTCGGCCAGTTGATAGAGCAGCTCGTAGATCTCCGATTTGGCGCCGACATCGATGCCGCGTGTCGGCTCGTCGACGATCAGCACGCGGATGTCCTGCTCCGACAGCCAGCGGCCGAGGATGACTTTCTGCTGGTTGCCGCCTGAGAGATTGACGATGTCCTGCTTGCGCGACGGCGTGCGCACCTTGAGCTTCTTGATGAAGGTTTCGGCGGTCGTGATCTCGCTAGTCCGGCTAAGCACGCCGAAGCGCGTGTGATGGCGCCTGGACGAGATGTTGATGTTCTCCTCGATCGAGCGACCTTGGATGATGCCGTCATGCTTGCGGTCCTCCGAGCACAGCACGATGCCGGCCCTGATTGCGTCATGCGGGCTGGCGGCGGCAACCGTCTTGCCGTCGACCATGATCGTGCCGCCCGAACGCGGATCGGCGCCGAAGACCAGCCGCATCAGTTCGGATCGGCCGGCGCCGATGAGGCCGAAGAAGCCGACGATCTCGCCGGCGCGGGCTTCGAAGCTTGCCGGCGTGCGCAGCCTGGTGCCGCTCAGATTGTCGACCTTGAGGCGAACCTCTCCCGCCTTGCGCGACCGAAAACCCCAGATGTCGGAAATCTCGCGGCCGACCATTTCGGCCACGACCTGATCGCGGGTGACATCCTTCAGCGATTGATGATGTGCGGCGAGCTTGCCGTCGCGCAGCACCGTCAGGCTGTCGCAGAGCCGGAACACCTCGTCGAGGCGGTGCGAGACATAGATGATGACCTTGCCCTCGCCGCGCAGCCGGCCGATCAGCTTAAACAGGATCTCGCTTTCGCGCGAGGACAGCGACGAGGTCGGCTCGTCGAGCGCAATCACCCGGGCGTCGAGCATCACGGCCTTGGCGATCTCGACCATCTGGCGCTCGCCGATCGAGAGCGTCTTGACCTTGCGGCGCATGTCGATATCGATGCCGGCCGATTTCAACTTGGCGCCGACGTCGTCGAGCATGCGGCGGCGGGCGATGACGCCGGCGCTTGCCGGAAAGCGTCCGAGGCTGAGATTCTCGGCGACGCTCAACTCGGGCACCAGCTGCAATTCCTGGTGGATGACGATGACGCCATTGTCGAAGGCATTTCTGGTCGAGGCATAGGCCTGGACCTTGCCGTCGATGCTTATCTCGCCGGCATCGGCATGCTGGTCGCCGGACAGGATCTTGATGAGCGTCGATTTGCCGGCGCCGTTCTCACCCATCAATCCGTGCACGGCGCCCTTTTCGACGCCGAACGACACATCCGACAAGGCTTTGACGCCCGGATAGGTCTTGGTGATGTTGGAGAATTCGAGAAAGGACACGGGGCTTCAATCCTTCTTGAGCATGCCAAACAGGCGGCGGCATCAAGCCGCCGCCTGTTTGTACAGGGAGGACTATTCGATACCGAGGTCCTTGCGCACCTTCTGGTAATCGTCGCGCTTGGCCAGCGCGCCGGCGGTCAGCGTCAGCTTCGCCGGCTCCTTGTTGTTGGCGATCCAGTCATACATGTTGAGCGCCGTCTCGTAGCCGTGGCGCTTGGGCGAGATGATCACCGTGCCGACGAAGCCGGTGGCGGCGGGTTTCTTGAACTCGTTGATCGCCGATTCCGCGCCGCCGATGCCGACGCCGATCATGCCGTCCGCCGGAATGCCGACGCTTTCAGAAGCGCGCACTGCGCCCAGCACCGCCTCGTCATTGAGGCCGAAGGCAATCCACTTCTTGATGTCGGCATGGGCGTTGAGCACCACGGTCGCGGCATTGAGCGCGGCTTCCGTGTCGGTCTTGGCCTGCGGCGCGTCGAAGATGTTTTCGGCTTTGAAGCCGGCGGCCTTCAGCACCGAGATCGCGCCCTCGACACGATCGACGGCGGTCGGCAGCTGGTCGTAGGAAACGCGGATCGCGCCGACCTCGTCCATCTTCCAGCCGCGCGCCTTCATCTCGTCGACGATGGCCTGACCCACGGCCTCGCCGATCTTGGTGGCGGAAATGCCCATATGCGGCACGTCTTCCAGCGGCTTGCCGTCGGCGCCGACGAGGCGGTCGTCCACCGTCATCAGCTTGAGATTGTTGGCGGCGGCCTTGGCGACGATGCCGGGGCCGAGCTTCACATCCGGCGTGCAGACGACGAAGCCTTGCGCTCCTTGAGCGCCCAGATTGTCGATCGCCGACATCAGCTTCTCGCCGTCCTCGGCGCCGATCTTGATAAGAGTAAAACCCTTTTCCTTGGCGGCCTGATCGGCGAACTTCCATTCGTCCTGGAACCAGGGCTCCTCCGGCTGTTTGACGATGAAGCCGATCTTGGTGTCCTGAGCGTAGGCCGACGCGATCGTGGTGACCGACAAGACGGCGAGAGCACCCGCGACGAGCGCGGTTTTCAAAAGTCGCATGATTACCTCCCAGCAAACAGCCGGGCGCTCAGCCCGGATTGGTCGTGTGTAATCAATTTTATCATACCCGTCAATTGATCTGGTATGATAAATGAGATAGGTAGTCCGATAAGTAGTCGCTGGCGCAAATCACTCGCATCCGCTAAGGCCGGACCAATTGCGCGCAAACCGAACGGTTCGCTGCCTTGGAGGAGGGGCTGAGGTGAACGAAACACCGAAGAAGGCTGACGAAGACACGCAAACGCGCGAGACGGCGCGCCGGCCGCGCGTCATGCCCGACGTGACCAAGGCGATCGCCTCCGACATATTCTCCGGACGCTATCCGGCCGGGTCGTCGCTGCCCACCGAGAACGATCTCGGCATCGAATATGGCGTCAGCCGCACCGTCATCCGCGAAGCGCTGAAAGTGCTGGCAGCCAAGGGGCTGGTGCTGTCGCGGCCACGCGTCGGCACGGTGGTGTGCGACCAGGACAACTGGAACATCATCGACCCGCAGGTGCTGGCCTGGCATGCGCCGCATGCGCTGGACGACAAGCTGTTCGACGCGATCCTGGAAACCCGCCGCGCCATCGAGCCGCTGGTCGCCGAACTTGCGGCAACGCGCGCGACGCTGCAGGAAATCGCCGATCTTGAAGCGGCCTGGCAAGGCATGGCGGGTGCCGGCGAGGACCTGACGCAGTTCTCGCGCTCCGACATCGTCTTCCATCAGATCGTCTATGGCGCGAGCCACAACCCTATCTTCCGCCAGATCGGCAAGCTGATCGATACGGCGCTGCTGTTTTCGCTGGAGGCCACCGCGACGATCTCCCCGGTCAGGCGCAGGGAAGCGGCGGCGGCGCATGGCGAGGTGGTCGAGGCCTTGCGCATGCGCGACGCCGCCGCCGCGCGCAATGCAGCCAATAAGATACTCGACCTGGCCGCGCGCGATCTCGTCAGCGCCAAGAAACTGAAAAGCAACTGAGACCGGCCGACCGCATGAAGATCACCGCTCTGACCACCTATATCGTTCCGCCGCGCTGGCTCTTCCTCAAGATCGAGACCGATGCCGGCATCAGCGGCTGGGGCGAGCCGGTGGTCGAAGGCAAGGCGCTGACGGTCGAAGCGGCGGTCAGGGAACTGGCCGATTATCTGATCGGCAAGGATCCGCGTTTGATAGAGGATCATTGGACGGTGATGCATCGCGGCGGCTTCTATCGCGGCGGGCCGATCCTGATGAGCGCTATCGCCGGCATCGACCAGGCGCTGTGGGACATCAAGGGCAAGGCGCTCGGCGTGCCGGTCCATGAATTGCTCGGCGGCAGGCTGCGCGAAACGATCAAGGTCTATTCCTGGATCGGCGGCGACCGGCCGGCGGAAGTGGCGGCCGGCGCCAGGGATATGGTGGCGCGCGGATTCCTAGCGCTCAAGATGAACGGCACCGAGGAACTGCAGATCGTCGACAGCCACGACAAGATAGACGCGGCTATAGAGCGCGTCGCCATGGTGCGCGAGGCGGTCGGGCCGAATATCGGCATCGCCGTCGATTTCCACGGCCGCGTGCACCGCCCGATGGCGCGCATCCTGGTCAAGGAGCTTGAGCCCTACCGGCTGATGTTCATCGAAGAGCCGGTGCTCAGCGAAAACCGCGAGGCGCTGAAGGAGATCGCCGCACTCGGCTCGACGCCGATCGCGCTTGGCGAACGGCTCTACAGCCGCTGGGATTTCAAATCGGTGTTCGAGGATGCGGTCGTCGACATCATCCAGCCGGATCTCTCGCACGCCGGCGGCATCACCGAATGCCGCAAGATCGCGGCGATGGCTGAGGCCTATGACGTGGCTGTGGCGCCGCACTGTCCGCTCGGGCCGATCGCGCTCGCCGCATGCCTGCAGCTCGACGCCGTGAGCTACAATTGCTTCATCCAGGAGCAGAGCCTAGGCATCCACTACAATGCCGGCAACGACCTGCTCGACTACGCCGCCAACAAGGACGTATTCCGCTACCAGGATGGCTATGTCGCCATTCCCGATGGCCCGGGCCTCGGCGTCGAGATCGACGAAGAGTATGTGAAGGAGCGCGCCCGGGAGGGACACCGCTGGCGCAACCCGGTCTGGCGCCACAAGGACGGTTCGTTCGCCGAGTGGTAAGCCGGCAAGATTCCGACGGATTGTTTTGCGAGACGACCGGTGCGGCAGGAAAGTGCAAGTAGGATCCCGAGCGGCGCGCGCGTGGCGCCGGAGCACCTTCAGTTAGGTGGGATCGATCCACAGGTATGGCCAGTCGCCTTCGATCGGCCGATCGAGGAACGAGGGCAACGCCGCGGAAGTGTGGGTCGGGATCAACAGAACGGCGGAGGCACGTCACGCTTCGTACCGCTACAAGCGATGTTCTAACTGAAGCGAACGTCGGCGGAAGAAGTCGCCACCGGAAGAGGCAATCGAGCTCCTCAAGGCGAAGCTCCCCCGCCTGTTGGTCGGCAGCATCTGTTGGCTGATACCTGCTAGAAATACGCGCTCCGCTTGCGGGCAGAATAGAGTGGAAGGGAAGTTGCGGCTCCCCTCTTCTATCCTATTGCACCGCCAGCGCCGTCACTTCGCGTCGAAATGGCAGCGCGTCACCGATATCGGGTTCGTCCAGCTCGCGGGCGAAGCGGTGGCCGGCATAGGTTGCCCAGGCGATCGGCCCCGGCGCTTCCGCATCGCCAATGACCTTGATCGAACGAATGCCGTTGCCGGCCCACTCGTTTTCCCGGGCTTTCAGCGCGCGCCAAACGGCATCGTCCTGATTGCGTGACGTGACCAGGACGACGGCATCGGCGGCCAGCTCCTGTTTCGCGCCGGTATAGACGCAGGCTGTCACGACGCCGCCTGAAGCGATATTCGTGACGGTCCTGTTAAGGACGATACCCACTCCCAATCCCGCCAGGCGGCGGTGGATGGCCCCCTGCTCCAGCGTGTTTCGCGTCCAGTCCGAGACAAAGGCCGACGGCATCCTTGAAGAGAGCGATTGTAAAGGATGGTGACGCCGGTTTCGCGATGGATGCGTCGGATCTCGGTCTGGATCTCCTCGCGCAGCTTCTTGTCCAGAGCCGACAGCGGTTCGTCCATCAAAAGGATCGGCGGATCGTAGGCCAGCGCGCCGGGTTTGCCCATCCGGCAGTTTATGGCCATGTGGCGCGCCCTTTCCCAGTTTGTGTAATACCACGGCGAAGTGATTGATACCGGGAACAAATTAGCAGTTCGAAAGTTCGCGATAACAGCGAATCGGGAGAAGAACTAACCGCTGCCGAGCCGGTTCGTTGAAGGCTGACTTTCTTTTCCAGGATGCCCGCATATGAAGATTGCCCAGATCGCCCCCCTGATGGAGTCCGTGCCACCGAAGCTCTATGGCGGGACCGAGCGCATCGTCTCATATTTAACGGAAGAGCTGGTTCGAAGGGGCCATGACGTGACGCTGTTCGCCAGCGGCGATTCACGCACATCGGCCGAACTCGTGCCATGTTGCGAGGTTGCGCTACGCTTCAATTCGAAAGCAAAGAATCCGATTCCTTACCACGTCATGATGCTTGAAGAGGTCCGCAGGCGAGCGGACCAATTCGACGTGCTGCATTTCCACGTCGATGTTCTTCATTTTCCGATAATTAGACAGTTCGCGCAGCGAACCGTTACCACGCTTCATGGCCGGCTCGACCTTCCGGACCTGGCGCAGCTTTACGCGATGTTCAACGACATTCCACTGGTCTCGATCTCGGATGACCAGCGCCGGCCCATGCCGCCGGTCAACTGGCTTGGAACGGTGTATCACGGCCTGCCGAACGACATCCTCCCATCCCGGCCGAAAGCCTCTGGATACCTCGCGTTCCTCGGTCGCATCTCACCCGAAAAAGGCCCGGAAGCCGCGATAGAAATCGCCGCGCGCGTCGGGATGCCGCTCAAGATCGCGGCCAAAATCGACGCAGTGGACCAATCATTCTGGAGCGGTAAGGTCGAACCCCAGGTGCTTCGACATTCGAATGTCGAGTTCATTGGCGAGATTGATGAGCGTGCGAAGGCGGAATTTTTGGGCAATGCGACGGCGCTGCTGTTCCCGATCGATTGGCCGGAGCCGTTCGGCCTCGTGACCATCGAGGCGATGGCCTGCGGCACCCCGGTGGTTGCCTTCAACCGCGGAGCCGTTCCGGAGGTCATCGATCATGGCGTGTCCGGACTGATAGTGGAAAGCATTGACGAAGCCGTCGAAGCTGTGCGGCGGATAGGCAGTCTCGATCGCGCACGAGTGCGGAAAACTTTTGAAACGCGATTCACGGTCGGGCGCATGTGCAGCGACTATTTGGGGATCTACAGCTTGCTGGCGTGCGACGAGCAATTTCCACTCGGCCCGCGAAACGGTTTCGCCGAAAACGCAGCTGAGATAGCCAGCACGGCTTGAAACGAGTTGGCGGTTACAATCGCCGGCTTCCGCCGCATGCGATCGGGATCGAGCAGCGGAAGCTTCGTCGAATATCCGCCAAAATTTCAATGACGCTCTCGGGATCACGGGCATCGCAGCATCGATGCGCAATACTGTTGAGAGGGGATGGTCGGGCGCAGGCATATTGGATGAGCGCCAAACATCGGCATCTGAACAGGAGGGATGAGATGAGCATCGAAGTCGAAGAACGCAAGCTTAATCCAGCGGTCGCTCTCCCAGCACTCGATGAATCGGCACCGCGGGAGCCGCATCGGCAATTTGCGCTGAAGCATGAGGACTGCTTCGTCGTCGCGGACAGCTATGGCGACATACGCGGCAGCGGCGACGGG
>NZ_JAIUHJ010000029.1:0-68208 GCF_020165105.1 Mesorhizobium sp. CA5
GTGTAGCTATTGGTGCCGGCCAGCACCAGCGTTCCGGCATCCGTCTTCACCAGCTGGGCACTGCCGGTGAACGCCGAGGCGATCGTGGCCGTATAGCCCGCACCCGCGTTGGTGCCGTCGCCGACCCGGATCGTCGACTGCGGCCCGAGAAGGCCGATATCGCCGCCCTGGATGACATAACCGTCGGTCGAGAACTGCATGCCGGCGGCCGTTACCTGGCCGAGCCCGTTGTCCACCGTCACCGTGCCGGCCTGGCCGGCGAAGATGGCGAAGGCGCTGTCCGAATAGGCTGCGTTGATCGACCCGGTGTCTTCGGTCCAGTTGTCGTTGCCCGAAGAGCTCTGCCAGGTGCCGTTGCCGCCATTGATCGTGCCGTCGAACTTCGGACCGGCATCGCCGTCCCAATAGTTCAGGTTCAGTCCGTTTGCGTTGACCAGGTTCACCTGATGATCGACGGACGTCTGCACGAAGTAGTTCGAGGACGGGATGGAGCCGACGGACAGCCCGTTATTGGTCAAGGTCCCGCTGTAATCGAACACGCGGTAGATACCGGGGCCGAAGGTTCCACCCGGCGAGACAGTGACATTGAGCGTGCCGTCGAGCACGAGATCGCCGCCGACGGTGGTCAGATCGTTGAGAGCCCCGCCGGCGATATTCGCCTGGCCGAAGCTGTAGGTGAGGATCGAGCCGCCGGAGAGCGTCAGATCGCCGGCGATCGCCAGCGTTCCCGGCGTGCCATCGGCCGATCCCGGCGAGAGTGTCGCGCCGTCGGCGACCACCACGTTGCCGCCGATAATGCCCTTGCCGCCAAGCGTGGCGCCGATACCGACCGAAGTAATCCCTGTGGCCAGGCTGTTGTCGCCGTCGATATAGAGCCCGCCTGCCGTCACCGTGGTCGGCCCGGCATAGGCGCTGGCGCCGGTCAGCGTCAGCGCCGCCCCGCCCCGCTTGGTGAAGCCGCCCGTGCCGCCGACCACGCCGGAAAGCGTGAGATCGGCATCGGTCTGGAACGTGCCGCCGCCGGCATTGAGCGTGACGTTACGCGCCGAGCCGAACGCGGCGGTGTTTCGCAGGGTCGCGCCATTGTCGAATGACAATACGCCCGCCGCATCGCCGAGATTGGCGTCAGCCGAAACCTGCAACGTGCCGCTATGGATGGCGGTGCCGCCGCTGTAGCTGTTGGCGCCGCCGAGCACCAGCGTGCCGAGATCAGTTTTCACCAGTTGGCTCACACCGGTGAGATTCGAATTGATAGTTGCCGTGTAGTCTGCACCCGGCAGGGTGCCGTCGCCGACGCGGATCGTGGCCTGTGACCCGACCAGCTCGATGTCTTGTCCCTGGACCAAGTAGCCGTCGGTAGCGAACTGCATGCCCGCGGCCTGCACCTGGCCATTGGTGTTGTCGACCGTCACCGTGCCAGCGCTACCTGCGAAAATTGCGAAGCTGCCGTTCGAGAAGGCGGCGTTTATGTCGCCGTCGGAGCCGGTCCAGTTGTCGTCGCCGGCCGCCCGCCAGGTGCCGTTGCCGCCGTCAACGCCATCATTGGCCTTCGGCCCGGCATCGCCGTCCCAGAAGTTGAGGGTCATCGCGCTGATGTCGACCAGGTTCACCTGGCCTGCGACCGAGGTCTGCACCACGTGATCGCTCGACGTGGTATCAAGCCCGTTGTCAGTCAGAGCGCCGTCGTAGCTGATGACGCGATAGATACCCGGGCCGAAATTGCCGCCGGGCGCTTCCGTCACGTTGATCGTGCCGTCGAGCGCCAGATTGCCGTGGACGACCGTGAGGTCGTTGTAGGCGCCGCCGACCACGCCGGCTTGGCCGAACGAGTAATCAAGGTTCGAGCCGTCGGCCAGTTCGAGGTTGCCGTGGATGGTGAGCGTGCCGGGCGTCGGGCTAAGCGCACCAGGAGCCAATGTCCCCGCGACATCGACGAACACATCGCCGCCGATGATACCATTGCCGCCCAGTGTGCCGTTGTTGACGTTGGTCAGCCCGGTCGCTGCGCTCTGGTCGCCATCGATATAGAGCCCGCCGCCGCCGACAATTAGGGTGCTGCCGCCGTAAGTGTTGTCGGCCGTGAGCACGGTGTTGCCGGTCCCGTCCTGGGTGACGCCGCCGTTGCCCGAGATCGTGCCGCCGAAGGTATAGAGGTCGGAGCGGTTGAAGCTGAGGGTACCGTTATCGACCACGTCGCCCAAGATGGAGCCCGTGGTGCCGCCGGTGCCCAGCATCAGGATGCCGCTCGCAATCGTCGTGCCGCCGGCATAGCTGTTGTCGGCGCCGAGGATCAGCGCGCCAGCGCCGGTCTTGGTGAGCGCGCCCGCGCCGTCGATCGCGCCTTCCCACTGCACAGTGCTGTCGACCTGGAACGTCCCGCCGCCCACCTGAAGCGTCGCGTCGCGGCTGGCGACGATGCTGGCCGCGCCCTGCTGGTAGAGCGTGCCGCCATTGAAGGTGACCTTGCCGGCTGCGTCGCCGAGATTGGCATCGGCGGTGATCTGGACCGTGCCGCCATTGATGACGGTGCCGCCCTGGTAGCTGTTGGCGCCGCTGAGAACCAGCGTGCCGCCACCCTCCTTGGTCAAGGTCCCGGCGCCGCTCACGGTGTTGGTCAGCGTCAGCTTGGTCGCGCTGTCGGTGTCGAAGGTGCCGCCGCCGACATTGAGGGTCACGGCGCGGGCAGAAGTAATATCCGCCGTCGTGTGCAGCGTGCCGCCGTTCAGCGAAAGACCGCCGGCAGCCGCGCCGAGATTGCCGTCCGACGCGACCTGAACCGTGCCGCCATTGATCGCGGTGCCGCCGCTGTAGCTGTTGGTGCCGGACAGCACCAGCGTGCCGAGCTCCGTCTTCAGCAGCTGGCTGCTTCCGGTGAGGTTCGAGGTGATCGTCGCCACATAGGCCGCACCGGCTGCAGTGCCGTCGCCGACGCGGATAGTCGATTGCGGCCCGACCAAAGCGACGTCGCCGCCCTGGATGAGATAGCCGCCGGTGGCGAACTGCATGCCCGCCGCCTGCACCTGGCCATTCGTGTTGTCGACCGTGACGGTCCCGGCGGCACCCTGGAAGATGGCGAAGCTGGCGTTGGCGAAGGGCGCGGCGAAGGTGCCGCTGGCATCGGTCCAGTTCTGGTCGCCGGCCGCCCGCCAGGTGCCGCTGCCGCCATCCACCGCACCGTTGGAATGGGGGCCGGCATTGCCGTCCCAAAAGCTGAGCGTCAGCCCCGCGGAATTGACGAGGTTGACCTGGTTGGCGACCGCGGTCTGCACGAAATAATCGGGTGACGTGACGTTCAGTCCGTTATTCGTCAGCGAACCGCCATAGTTGAGGATGCGATAGACGCCTGGCCCGAAGGTGCCGCCCGGCGTCTGCGTGATGTTGAGCGTGCCGTCGAGCGTCAGGTTGCCGCCGACATTGATGAGATCGTTGAGCGGTCCGCCCGGCACGTTCGCCTGGCCGAAATTGACGTTGACGGCCGACGTGTTGTTGAGCGTCAGGTTGCCGCCGATGGTGAGCGTGCCGGGCGCATTGCCCGCGCCGCCGGGAGCGAGCGTGCCGCCGTCGGCCACGGTGACGCTGCCGCCGATCGTGCCGGTGCCGCCGAGCGTCGCCCCGCTCGCGACAGTAGTCTGGCCGATAGCACCCGACTGGTTGCCGTTGATCAGCAATGTCCCGGCATTGACGTTCGTCGCGCCGATATAGGTGTTGGTTCCGGTTAGCGTGGTGGTGCCGGTGCCGAGCTTGTTGACCACGCCACTGCCGGAGATGGCGCTGTCGAATGTATAATTGTTATTCAGATTGAAGGCGAGCGTGCCGTTGTTGGTCACATTCGGCGTCGCCAGCGCGCCGGCCACCCCGCCATTGCCGATCTGCAGCGTGCCGGCCGAAATCGTCGTACCGGACGTGTAGCTGTGATCGCCCGTCAGCGTGAGGGTGGCGGCGCCTTGCTTGTTCAAGCTTTCGAAACCGGTAATCTGAGCGCCATTGAGCGTACGGCTGAAGGTTGTGGTCACCTGCAGCGTGTCGGAGCCGCCGCCGCCGTCCACCCCGACTCCGGCGATCGTCGCAAGACCGCTCAACAGGAAAGTGTCGTTGCCGCTGCCGAGATTCAATGCGGCTGCGCCGGTATTGAGCGAACCGGCGGCGAGATTGACAATGTTGCCGCCTCCGCCCAGCGTGCCGTTGCCGAGCAACGTGCCGCCAGTGAAGTTGATCGTGGCGCCGCCGGTCCCGCCCGTGAACAGCGTCTGCGTGCCACCGGCTGCCTGGACCGTGCCGCCGCCGACGTTGAGCTTCGAGCCGGAGTTCATCGTGATCGTCGGCGTGGTTATGGAGGCGCCCCCTCCGTTGCTCTGCAGCGTGCCAGCGTTGATCGTAATCCCCCCGCTGCTCGTCAGGCTGCCGTTCACCTGCAATGTGCCGGCGTCGATCCGTGTGCTGCCGCCGATCGCGTTTGTTGCCGAAGTGAGGATTGTCGTGCCGGTGCCGATTTGGGCGATGTTGCCGGCACCGCTCAGCGTGCCCGTGAAGCTGAAGCTGTCGGAGCGGTTGAAGGACAGCGTGGAGGTCGCGTTGGCGACGATGACGTTGCCTGCGCCGGCATTGCCGCTGGTGCCACCATTGCCGATGATCAGATTACCGTCATTGACGACCGTGTTGCCGGTGAAGGTGTTGTTGCCGGTGAGGACCCAGGTGCCGCTGTCGTTCTTGGCGAGTGTGGTCGTGCCGCCGGGGCCATCGATGATGGTGCCGCCCATCGTGTTGAGCCCGGTATTGGTGCCGCCCAGCGCCAGCGTGCGGTTGCCGCTGCCGGTATAGGCGGCCGAACCGGTGTTCTTGAAGACGATCGCGCCGGTGCCCGAGGACTCGATGAAGCTGATGCCGGTCTGCAATGTGAACAGGCGATCCGTCTCGTCGCCAGCGCCCGTATAGCGTAGCGTCGAGCCGCTGCCGATCACGAGGTTGGATGCCAGGTTCGACGACTGCCCGATCGAGCTCGCCTGGCCGCCGTTGGCCAGCTTGCTCACCGCAAGCACGCCGCCGCTGATCGTGGTGACGCCGGTATAGGTGCTGGTCGTGTTGTTCAAGACCCACGTGCCGGCACCGGACTTCGTCAGCGACGTGACGCCCCCGGATGGATCGTCGATGCGGGCAGAAAGCGAGTTGTTGGCCGTGTTGCTGCCGGCGAGCGTGAGCGTGCGGTTGCCCGTTCCCGACAATGTGACCGGCGTCGTGCTGGTGAAATTGATCGCGCCTGTGCCGGAGGCATCGAGAGTGCCGCCGCTGGCCCCAAGCGTGAACTGGCGGTCCGTGCTGCCGGCGGCGCCGATATATTGCAGCGTGCCGCCATTGAGCACCAGGTTGGTTGCCGCAGCGCTGGAATCGCCTATCGAGCTTGCGATGCCGCCATTGTTCAGGCAGGTGACCGCAAGAACGCCCCCATTGATCGTTGTGCCGCCGTCGTAGCTGCTGCTACAGCCGGAGAGCGTCTGCGTGCGCGTGCCGTTCTTCACGAGCCCGCCGGCGCCGCTCATCGCGCCGCTGAAAGTGAGGTTGAACCCGTCACTTAGGGTCAGCGTGCCCGATCCGAGAGTCACGCTGCCGCCGCCGTTGAGCCCGAGCACCGTGTTGTTGTTGCCGGCGAGATCGAGCGTCGCGCCACTGTTCACCGTCATGGCGCCCGTGCCGAAGGCGCTGGTCGAACCGGCTCTCAAGATGCCGCCGGTAATCGTCGTTCCGCCGCTGTAATCGTTGGTGCCGGACAATATCAGCGTACCGGGACCGTCTTTGCGGAGCATACCGAGACCTGTGGCCAGCCCGCTGAAGGTCAGCATGGTGGCGGCGTTCGCCACACCAATGGCGCCCGTTCCTCCCTGGAGCATGAAGCCACGATTGGTCGATGCCGTCCCGCCGGTATAGTTCAGGGCGCCATTGCTAAAGACGAGATTGCTCGAGGCGCTGCCGGAGGTCCCAATGTCGCTCAGCTCGCCGCCATTCGCCAGGCAGCCGACGTTCAGAACGCTGTTGCCGCTCAGCGTGGTGGCCCCGGCATAGGTGTTGCCGCAGCCGCTGAAGGTCTGTGTTCCGCCAGTTATGCTGACCCCGCCCGTGCCGCCGATCGTGCCGGTGAAATTGCCGTTGCTGTTGATCTTGAGGGTCCCCGAGCCCAGGGTGACGTTGCCGGCGCCATTGAGCCCACCGACGAAGACGCTGTTGCCGGCGAGGTCCACTGTCGCACCGCTGGCCACAGTCATGGCGCCAGCGCCCGTTCCGGCGGCGTCGCCGCCGAAGGCCTGGGCCGATCCGGCGCGCAAGATGCCGGCGCTCACCGTGGTGCCGCCGGTATAGGTGTTCGTGCCCGACAGCACCAAGGTGCCGGAGCCCGTTTTGGTGAGGCTGCCCGCGCCAGTGGCCACCCCGCTCACAGTCAGGGTCGTGGTCGCCTGCGCGACATCGATGCCGCCGCCGCCCGTACCAAGTGTGAAGCCGCGGTCGCTGCTGGCGGTGGTGCCGATATAACCCAGCTTCCCGCCGTTCTGCAGGACCAGGTTGGACGAGGCGTTGCTGGACGCGCCGATGGAGCTGTTGGTCCCGCCATTGGCGAGGGTGGTCACCGCAAGCGTGCCACTGTTGACGGTGATGGTGCCGGTATAGCTGTTGTTGCTCCCGGCAAGCGTCAGCGTGCCGGGACCGTCTTTGATGAAATCCGCACCATCGGGGCTCACCACCTGCCCGGAGAAGGTCAGGTTGGCGGCGGCATTCGTGACCTTGATCGTGCTCGATGTGATGGCGCCGGCGCGTGCGATGGTGAAGCCGCGATCGGTGGAGGCGCCCGTCCCGGTATATTCCAGTGTGGCGCCCTGGATCATCAGGTTCGATGAAGCGGACGTCGAAGCACCGATGGCGCTGGCGAGACCGCCATTGGCGACCGAGTTGATCGAGAGGGTACCCTGGCTCACGGTGGTGGCGCCGGTATAGGTATTGCTACCGGACAGCACCACCTTGCCCGTCCCGGCCTTGCTGAAGCCTACCGCGCCCGTGTTGTCTACGATCGTCGACGCAATGGTAAAGGTGCCGGTACCGTTCTGCTGGACGCCCAGCACGCCGCCGCCGAGCGTGCCCGTCATCGAGCCGCCGGTGATGGTCTGGTTAGCCGCGCCCACCGAGGGCGCGACGATGATGGTGCCGTCAATGCCGAGGGTCTGGCCACTCGCCACGGTCACCGTCGAGTTCGCGGCCGCGGTATATTGGAGCCCCCCGATCTGGATGCTGGCGCCGACCGTGTTGAAGAAGGGCGTGTTCGCCGCTCCGCCGGCGTCGCTTAGGATCTGGTTGGTCTGCCACAGGCTGGCATTGTCCTGGTTGACGTAGTCGGCCGCGGTGAAGGCAACGATGTTGCCCCCCACCACCTTGGCATAGTCCGAGCCGTTGACAGTCGCCCAGCCGCCAAGCGCCCGGTCGGGACCGGTCGTAGTGACCGCGCCTACTGTAGGCAGGACGAAATTGGCGAGGCCGCCCGTGCGGGTGATGGCCCCGAGACTGACAGTGGTGCTGCCGCCGGTGCCGGAGGTGGCGCTCACTGTGTTGTTGCCCGTCGTGATCGTGAGGCCGCCGAAGCTCTGAAGATTAGTCTCGCCTGCCGCACCGGTGACCTTGACCGTCCCACCGTTCATGACGAGGGCGGAAGACGCCGAGATGATATTGCTGGTTGGCCCTCCGGCCGGCGAGAAGTCGAGCGCCAGGGTTCCGCCGCCGATCGTTGTTGCGCCCGTGTAGGTGCTGGCGCCCGTCAACGTCAGCGTGCCTGCGCCGAGCTTGGTCAGGCTGCCGCCGGTGCCGGTGATGCTGCCACCATAGGTGTTGCTGACCCCGGTGCCCAGACTGACGGTAAGGTTGCCGCTCCCCATCGCGACCGCGCCGCCCGTGCCCACAAGCGAGGTCGCGGACATGTTGAACCCGTTTAGGTCCAGCGTGCCGCCATTGGTCGTTATGCCGGTTATCGTACCGAAGGCTGAGGCGCTGCCCGCACGCAGCGTTCCTCCGTTGACGGTGATGGCGCCCGTGCGGGTATTGGCGCCGGTGAGCACCCAGGTCGCGTTGCCAATGCTGGCGAGACCGCCTGAGCCGGAGATCACCCCGGAGACCGTATTGTCGGATCCGGTGTAGCTGCCCCCAAGCGTGAAGGTGGAGCCGGCGGCGAGCGTCGTCGCGCCATTGAGAGTCAGCGCTCCCGTACCGTCGCTCTGCAGTGTCGCCGTGCCCGACACGGACCACGTCCGGTCAAGACCAACTGCACCGCCGGTATAACTGAGAACACTGCCGTTGCCCAAGCTTATCGAGGCACCCGCCCCGAGCGAGCTGTTTACGCCCGCATTCGCCAGCGTACCGGCCTTAACTGTGACGGCACCGATTCCGGCCGTGCCCCCGAAAGTATTGGCGTCACCCAGTGTGATGGTCCTGGCATTGCTGGTGCCAGTGAAGTTAACGAATCGACCACTGCTGCTGCTGATCACCCCGAGGAGCTGGAGATCGGCAGAATCGGCGGAGAAGCTAACCGAGTTGCTGCCGCTGTTGCTGCCGGCGCTGGTGAGCGCAATGCCGCCGTTAATGGTCAGCATTCCGCTGCCCGAATTGCGGAAGGTAAGGGTTGCGCCACTGATCGGACCAGGCCGCAGCTCGAAGCCGCGGTCGGTGCTGGCCGCTCCGCCAGTATAGCTGGCGCTGTCCCCGTACTGGTCACCGCCCGAGCCGGTCATGATGAGCACGGTTCCATTCGCGGCGGTCGTGGGTGCGCCCAATGCGCTTGCTTGGCCTAGATTGCCAATCGAAGAAAAGGAGACGCTGCTGCTGCTCCTCAGCGTCGTGGGGCCGGTATAGTCATTGGCGGCATTCGTCAGCGTTGCTGCGACGATCCCGCCGCTGCCGGTATAACGAGCCGCCGCCGCACCCGCCCCTGTCACGGTCACTTGACCGCCCGCTCCCAGCGTGACGACGCGGCTTGCGTTGAGACTGCCATTGAAGGTCAGGGAGGTGCCCGCTGCCGCGAATATACCATTGGCGGCAGCGCCGAGCGCTGCATCGGCATTTATGGCAAATCCGCCAGCGCTGACTGTGATGCCGCCCGTGAAGGTGTTCACGCCAGTCAGGCTCAAAGTGCCGCCACCCGCCTTGGTCAGGCCCCCCGACCCGGCGATAATGGAGCTTATGGTGGCGTTGCCCGTTGCCGTGATTGTCGGCGTCCCGCCGCCGAGGGTCAGCGTGCCGCCTGCAATGGTATAGCCGCTGACGTTGAAGGTGAGGCTGCCAGCCGTTATCGGCGCGCCGAGCGTGACCGTCCCCGCCGTGCCGGCAAAGATGGCGTTGTCCGGAGTGCCATTGTTCCAGATGACGAACGGGCCGGCCGTGGCATTGCCGGTCGTGTTCCAGAGCGGCGGCGCCGCGGTGTTCCAGGTTCCGGTGCCGCCAAGCTGGAGCCCAGAGCCATCCGCATCCCAGTAGAGATCCGCGGCGCCGGCCGGGTTGGCCGCAAGGCCTGTGAGGAACGTGAGCAGGACGGCGGCGCTGCGCAGACGAGGAGCAGATGCGATCATGTGGGCAAGATTCGGCGCATAGCTCGCCGCCTCGCCTTTCCATTTGGTCATGCGGCCGCCGCGCAGCAACCGCGAGAAAATGGCGTCTTTCGCCTTGGGCTGCCCCGCGCGGCCCGACCGCGCCTGGGAGGATGCGCGTCCGGGATGCGGGGTGTCAGCTTTCAACCTTCGGTCCCCGGCGCTATCGCCGGATTCCACATAGTCGGGGATCGTCTCGCCGCAGGCCAACCCAGCCATATATCCCCCCCCTTGCATTAGAAAATCATAATATTCCCTGACGGAATCAGGGTGCAACGCAAGAGGAATGCATGAACTGTACGTTGCGTATTTCAGAAAAGCCCGGTGTTTTGTAAAAACTTCCGGACGATCGGTGCGTGAAGCGCAACTTAGACAAAAGTGTTACTCGAATAGCACAAGTTGTTATTCCGTAAGGCTAATATAGCTTTAATGAACGACCCTCGGTTCGACGATTTCAGATCGAGGAGCGGAAGCGCGTCGGGGTTGTCCCCCGATATTTCTTCATCGCAGCCGTCAAATGGCTCTGACTGGAGAACCCGCTGAGATAGGCGACGTCCGTTATGGTCGCGTCTCCCTCAGAAAGCAGCCGCGTTGCGTGATCCAGCCGCAGATCCAAAAGATAGCGATGCGGCGACTTCCCAAAGGTTCGGCTGAAGGCCTGGATGAAATGATTTGGCGAAAGATTGGCAAGCGTCGCCAACTCGTCGACGGTGATTTTCCGGGCAAGGTTTGCCCTCAGGAAGTCCTCCACAGTGCGCGCCGCTTTTCGTGTCAGCCCGCCTTTGAGCTGCTCGGGTTCCCTGTCCCGCGATGTGTAGGCATGAAGGATATGAAGTCCGAGAATGGCGATGAGGTGCTCGACATAAAATTCGGCGGCGCCCTGATCCTTGGTAAGTTCGGCCTTGAGCAATTGTCCGACACGCAGGGCGGTGTGATCGAGCGTGCCGAGGGGCGGAGGCTTCAACTCGACCTGTTCAGTGCCGAACTGTTGTCTCGCAAGTTCCTTCAGGCTGTTTTCAGGGTAGACGATAATCGAACTTTCGCGCGTCTCCGACAAATGCAGGCGAGCTTCGAGATGCGCCGGCTTCAAGATGACGCTCCCTGCCGGAGCGTCATAACGCTCGGACTTGCCATTGCCCAGTCTCGCGCATGTGCCCGGCGCGGGTTCGAGGCCGATGTATACGACATGGTGGCGGGCTGGAAACGTGTACGATCCGGGTGGCATCAGTGAATACGCGGTTGTTCCCCGCCTGGTCGCTATCGCCAAGCCGTCGGCCCTCGAAAGTACGGATTCCAGATCGGCATCGGCGGAAGGAGGACCAGCATCTAGACCGCATTCCGAAGAAGTCATGCCATTTTAGCCTGTAACACAAGTCATCCTTTAGCTTCACCTAAAATGTATTCGCCTAATCCCACGTCAAAACCCAACGTTAGTTGCGAGTGCCCGGTTCCCATCCAATTCACATTTGTGAAATCCCAGCAAGCCGCGTGACATTGAGCCAGCCGCGGGTCGAGTGGCGGATTTTCGATTTTGGAACGAGCAATATTCGGAAGAGCAGGCGGCCTCGATCCTCTATCCTCTATCCATGATAGATGCACGTCAGTACGTCAAAATTGCCAATCTGCCGTGTTGCCAAACGATCATCGCTGCACCAGTTTCCCGCCGCCAAATCCCTGACTCTCGGCAGCGTCGAGGACGGTAAGCTGAGCTCTTAATCGACAACAGATCGCATCATCGAACCCTCCGTTCGGGATTTTGAACATGGAAGCCAATCCGTCTTATGAACTGAAGGACATACGCTGCTTTGTTCAGATTGCCCGCGCTGGAAGCATATCGAGAGCGGCGGACACCTATAGCGTTCCCAAGTCGACGCTCAGCCATTATTTGCAGACATTGGAGGATGCGCTTCAGGTAGAGCTGTTCGTGCGCAGGCGCAGAGGGCTGGAACTTACGGACGCCGGGAGGGAGTATCTCGACAATTGTACGGCCATTTTCGACAGCTGCGATAACGCGGCCAGCGCTGCACAGCGCGCTCACTCGTCCATCAGCGGGAGTGTCCGTGTTATTGCCAGTTCCGAATTTGGGACGGCAATCATCGGCGCTGCGGCGCACTTCCTCCTGCGCGATAACCCGAACATCGATGTAGACGTGAAGATCATCCCGAACGACAAGCTTATCGTGGGGGACTTCGATTTCGACCGCATGATCTATGTTGGCGAGCCTCCAAACTCGGCCCTGATGCGTCGAACCCTGGGCGCCATCTCCTACGCATTGTATGCCAGCCCCGACTTTCTGGCCCGGCACGGAACGCCGGAAACCATTGCCGACATCGAGCGGCTGAACGGCGTGGTTTACATGCGCAACAGCGTGGTCGAACGATGGCGGCTTCGCAAAGACAAGGCCATTGCCGAGGCGAAGCCGATCGGCAAGTTCAAGGTCAACGACTATTGGATGACGAAGTACTTCACGGCGATAGGATCGGCGATCAGCTACCTGCCGGATTTCTTCGTTGAGTACGAAGTGGCGGCAGGCGCGCTGGTGCCCGTCTTGCCCGACTGGCGTTCCGAGAAGCGATCCATCTATGCGCTCTACCCAGCGCAAAGACACCGCAGTCCCCGGGTGATGAAGTTCGTGGAAACCGTTTCTCGAGAGTTCGATCGGATCATCCGCTATCCCGGCTACCTGCTGGTGAAGCTGCAGGAGAGCTCTAACGATGAGACTCACCGCGGTGCGCCTCCGCCGACGGACGGCAACGACATTGCGAGGCTCCACACCGCACCCGATCCATTTCCAACAGGTCACGGCAAGTAGTCTCTAGTGGCCTGGATTCGGGGCGTTGAGGGTGCCCTCCGGGCATGGCGGCGAGGCCTGGTCGTTTTGGACAGCGCTCGGCATCGGCGCCGAATTGGCATTCACATTGTTCCAGGCTCGCTGACGATATCGCCCGTGCGCAAAATGCCGGGCAGATTATCGGCGCATCGAAAGTCGCCCGGGATAGCACGGCAACGAAGGAGCACGAGCATCGCATTCGAATGTTGATGCGCGAAGTCAACCACCGGGTCAAAAAACCAATATTGCGTCATTCCTCGATGATCAGGGAAACCAACAAGCGGCGCACAATCCCACAGCTTTCGAGCGGCAGGTTCGTGAGCGGATCATGGCTCTGTCACGCTCGCATGATCTCCTTGTTAGCGGCGACCGGGAGGGAGTGACGGTTTTCGAACTTCTGCTGTCGCAGGCCGAGCCGTTTGGGAGTGAGGGACGAATCTCCATGTCCGGACAGTCGGGCGCTGATCGCCGGCGCCTGAGGTTGATCATCGATTTCAAAGACGTTCGTCGACCCAACCTTTGATGTCGGCCATGACCACCTCTTTATCCTTGTCATTGAGGAGGTCATGGAAATGGCCGTCATACAGCTTCAGCGTCCTGTCGACGGCGCCGGCGGTGTCATAGAAGAGTTGGCTGCCGCTCGGTTTCGTCGCCTTGTCGGCCGTGCCGTGGAGGATGAGCAAGGGCAGCTTAATCAGTGGGAACTGCTCCTTGAGCTTCTCATCGGCGCGAACCATCTCGGCAATTGTTTTGGTCGGCTGGGTTTCATGGGCGATGAGTGGATCGGCATTCATAGCCTCGACGACGGCCGGATCGCGAGAAAAATCCTCGTTCTTGAGGTGCAAGACATGCGCGTGTGGCGCGATGTGGCTAAGCCCCTTGAGCACCGCAAGGGCGAAGTCGGGCGCCGGCACCTGGAACGCGAAGCTCTCGCAGATCAGCCCCGCCAGCCCAGCTTGGTTTTCCAGCGCGTAGAGGCAGGCGACCACACCGCCTGCACTGTGTCCGAGCAGAAACACCGGCAGACCGGGCTCCCGCGACTTGGCGATCTCCACGACACCCGCGACGTCGCTCACATAGTCGTCGAAACTGTCGACATAGAAGCGCTCGCCATCCGACCTGCCGCGTCCGCGCAGGTCAACGGCATAGACGGCCAGCCCGTCGCCTATGAACTGCTCGGCCACCCAACCATAGTAGCCGCTGTGCGAATTGAACCCGGGGACGATAACGGCGACGCCGTTCGGATTGGCGAATGGGCGCCACGACCGAAAAGCTATCTTCAAACCGCCGCGGCTCTCGAAGCGATCATCGACGGGGTTGAGGACTTCCTGGTTCATTTTCTTCTCCCGTCGAGCGCGAAGCTGAGGCTTTCGGAGATATCGGCTCAATGTCCTTCGACCGCGAAGACGATTTCCGCGAAGGCCGGAACCGTCTTTTCGCGGAGCCAGTCGCGCTGCAGTTCGCAGGCGAACTGAACCCAGCTGACGGGCACCGCCCCTGCTTGCAGAATGCGTTCGAGCCCGGCCCGGTGTGCCTCCATGGAGGTGCCCCCGACGGCATCGACCACTGCATAAACCTCGAAACCGTCGCGCAATGCATCGAGCGCGGGAAAGGCCAGGCAGACCTCGGTCCAGAGAGCGGCCATAACGAGCTTCTTTCGGCCGGTTGCCCTGACAGCGTCGGCAAAGTCCTTGTCTTCCCATGCATTAATCGCGGTGCGGTCGATCGCTTCAACGGCCGGGAAGATGTCGCGCAGTTGGTGAATGAGAGGCTGGTTGCGACCGGTATTGACGTTCACTGTCGTCAACACGACAGGTACATCATAGAGTTTCGCCGTCTTCGCCAGCGCTACAATGTTGCTGACAAGGGTCCGCCGGTCCATTGACACTACGGAGGTTACCTGGACCGGTTGATAGTCGATGATCACGACGGCGCAGTTGCTGGGTGTTAAGAGGTGGTCCTCGACTGGATTGCGCGTGGGTCGGCTTGCCATGGGTCTGTGCCTTCAGGTGCTGTACTTGGCCATGTTGCCGGGCAGCTATCTGGCGAGAAAATCCGTGACCAGCTTTATCGTGGCGTCGGGATTCTCCTCCATGATCCAATGTCCGGAGCCGGGTATGATCCCGGCGGTCACATCGGTTGCGACAAAGCGCAGAACATCCGCCTGACCCGCGCCGAAGGATTTTTCTGCACCCAACGCCAGCACCGGCATGGCAACCTTGCCGCCCTTTTCGACGAATTCCTTGTTGTCGGCCGCATCCTGGTTGAACGCGGCGAACTGCTCGAAGGCATCGTGCATGGCACGCGGTCGGGCGTAGAGCTTCGAATAATGCTTACGGGTCGCTTCATCGATGGCCTTGGGGTTCGCCGACAGCTCATTCCAGAAGCGATCGAGATAGATGCGCTCTCTGCCCGCAACCAATCGCTCCATGTCGGGGCCACGGAAGTTGAAGTGCCACAAGAGCGGCAAGCGGATGATGTTTTCCCAATCGCCGATGCCCGGCAGCGGCGCATCGATGACGGCCCAGTGTGTGACGCGGTCGCGATACTGGGCGACGAAGGCATAGCCGACCATGTTGCCGATGTCGTGGGTGACGAGATCCACCTTGTCGATCTTCAGATGATCCAGGATGCCGGCAATGTCGAGCGCCTGGTTTTTCTTGGTGTAACCGGTATCTGGATGGGCCGAGAGCCCCATGCCCGCGCAGGTCCGGCACGATTACGGTATGGTCCTTCATCAGCCTGGCGGCGAGCGGCGCCCACATGTCGCCGCTGTCGCCAAAGCCGTGCAGCAAGAGCACCGCAGGCCCCTTGCCGCCAACTCGGACGTAAAGGCTGGTGCCGTTGGTGTCGATCGACTGCGCCTTAAATTCAGACGGAAAGGGGACAATCCGAGCCGACGCCGGCAACGTAAGAAGCATCACGCCTAACGCCGCTATCACTATCTTGAGCATGTTGTTCTCCCGAAGCTTTGAGCATGTGAACCGAGCTGTGTCGGCCCGGCCGACGACCTGGCCTCGGGAACAATAGGTTTCCGTGCTCCTATTGGATTGCCCGAATCTGACCTGGATTGAAGGAAGCAGCCCTTTTCTCGCGCCGCCCCTGCGCGCGGACGATTTTTTCGTTCCGAGCGAAACCAAGGGTGGATAGGCTGCTGTCCCACAGTCGAGGGCGCGTCATGGACAGAATTGGGGGAATGGTTGACGATGCTGGCGCGAAGCTGAAACTGCTCGAGCAAGAACTGGCCCATGCGAGGAGCGAGCTCGATGCCAGCCGGAAGATTTCAGCCCAGCTCACCGAAGAGAACGAGGCACTTCGTATCCATGCGGACCGGCGGCAGTGGGAGGCGGGCTTCCGGCTGGCGACTGATACGACACCCGGATTGATCTGGTTCGGCCGAGCGGACGGTTCGGTCGAATTTCTGAACAGCCAATGGTGTGCCTACACCGGGCTCAGCATGGAGGAGGGGTTGGGCTGGAACTGGGTAAGCGTCATCCATCCGGAGGATCTCCCCGGCCTGATCGAACATTGGGGCGAGATCATCAAGTCGACACGTCCAGACGAGCATGAAGCGCGGATGCGCCGGTTCGACGGCGCGTATCGATGGTTTTTATTGCGCTGCGCGCCGCTACTCGACGAGTCGGGCGCCGTGATTCGATGGTACGGCACGAATACGGACATCGAAGAGCGTAAACGCGTAGAGCAGGCGCTCAGTGCTTCAGAAAATGTATCGCGTGGCCAGGCCGAGGCACTCAAGAGCACGCTCGATGCACTGGCGATGGAACCCGTCGCCGACAAGTTGGTGGAACACGTGCTGCGCATCATCACCGAGCAATTCGGAGCTCATAGCATCAGCGTCTGGCGACGGGATCCCGCGACTGGAATGATAGGCATCGAGATGGCCTTCGAAGAGGGCCGGGTGGTAACCAGCGCCGATCCGCGGTTCGCCGGAATGGACAAGTGGCTGCCGATGGAAGAGCGCTGGCCTTGGCCGGAGGTCTTTCGTACGGGTAAGCCCAGCCTCATTGAAGACATCCGCACGGTCCCGGCATTTTCCCTGCGCGATCGTCTGCTGCCGATGGGCATTATCACTGTGTTGCTGGTGCCAATGTTCGTCGCTGGCCATCTTGAAGGGGCGATCGGTCTTCGCTTTGTCGAGAAACGGGTGTTTGGCACGGAGGAGATGGACCTTGCTCAGGCTTTGGCCAACCAAGTGATGCTGATGATCCAGTTCGCGCGCCTTTCCACTCAGACCCGCGAAACGGCCGTGATCGCGGAACGCAATCGCATCGCTCGCGACATACACGACACTCTTGCCCAAGGGCTGACGGGCGTGATCGTGCAGTTGGAAGCCGCCGAGGACGCAAACCTGCGGGGGCTTTCTGCGGAAGCTGGAGAGCATCTGGACCGCGCCCGCCGCCTGGCTCGCGAAAGTCTTAACGAAGCCCGGCGTTCAGTACACGCGTTGCGTCCGCAGGCATTGGCCGACAGCAATCTCAGCGGAGCGCTGGCGGAGTTATTCACGAAGATGACGGCAGGAACGAGCCTGAAACTGGATTTCGCGGTGCTTGGCGCACCACGATCACTGCCTCCCGATTCGGAAGAGAATCTGTTTCGTATCGGCCAGGAGATCCTTACGAACGCCTTGCGTCATGCACGGGCGAAACTGGTTGTCGCCAAGCTGATCTTTCTACCGGGAGAAGTCTGCCTTGATCTGACCGATGACGGACGCGGCTTTGATCCTTCGAGCAAGAATGATGGATACGGTTTGCTTGGAATCAGGGAGCGGGTCGAAAGAATAGGCGGTCGGCTCGTTGTTCAAAGCTCAGCGGCGAAGGGCACGGCCGTGCGCATCACCTTGCCATCGCAGAAGGCTTGAACGTCATGAGCATTGCTCCCGAAAACACGCCAGCCGCCAAGATCAGGGTTCTAATTGCTGACGACCACGTAACAGTGCGCGAAGGTCTGGCGGCAATTATCGGCCGTCAGCCGGACATGCTGGTTGTCGCGGAAGCCGCAACCGGCCGTGATGCCGTCGATTTTTGGCGACAGCAGCATCCTGACGTCGTGCTGCTCGACCTGCGTATGCCGGTTCTCGACGGTGTCGCGGCAATGGGCGAAATCAGGCAGCAGGATCCTTTTGCGCGCGTTGTCGTTTTGACGACCTTCGACACGGACCATGAGATTTCCCGCGCCATCAAAGCCGGTGCCCGTGGCTACCTGCTGAAGGACGCTCAGCGGGAAGATCTACTCGACTGCATTCGTAAGGTTCATGCAGGCGAAATCTGTATCCCATCGCTGCTGGTCGCAAAGCTTGCAGCTGCCGTCAGCAGCGAAGAACTCAGCGGCCGCGAGATGCACGTGCTGACGCTGCTGGCGCAAGGCAAGGGGAACAAGGAGATCGGCCTAAATCTGCACATCAGCGAAACGACTGTGAAGTCGCATTTACGCAGCATCTTCAACAAGCTCAATGTTCTAAGCCGGACCGAAGCGATCTCCGTCGCCAGCCGGCGGGGTCTGGTTCAGCTTTAGCAGATCACAGGCTCAAGGTCTTCTCGCGCTTCTGTCGGCGTCCCGGCTGCGCTTGCGGGCTTCGTTCGAAAGTATGAGTCGACGCCGGGCCATTGGAAGTATCGGAAATTCCACCGCTTCACCAATTTCGCGAGACCTCCGCGAAGTGCATCCTATCGGCATTGCAGGGACGTTGTGCTGCCGCGAGGGACAACCGGTGAACAGTCAAACGACCGATCGTTTAGGCGAAACGACGACGGGCTTCATGGCAGCCGCCGAGAAAAGGGTTGCGCACAGACAGATGCGATGCTTGACCGGCGTTAGTGTCGAAGTCGCCCACCTGCATGGTCCCGGTCGGCATCTGGAGGACCTAGGGTCAAACCGGCCGCGACTGACCGCGATCCTGGAGCAGATCGGCGGCCGCGCGGAAATGCTTCTGACGCCCTTCTGCCCGACCCAGTCCATGCCTCCCTCCGCGGGAGGGGCTGTCAGACATCTCACCTTCGTGCCAGCCGGGGTACCTCTCTGGCAGTTTACCCGACAGTGCCACTACATCCGCCGGCTGGTCGTCGATTTCGATCTTCCTGAACTGGCGGTACACTTCGGTGAAGCCTTCGAGTTTACATCCCGCCTTACGCCGCGTGTAATGTTCCACGACAACCGCCTCCTGGCTCTGGTTGAATTGCTGGCCGATGCCTGCATTCACACCCACCCAGATGATCGCCTCTATGGAGATAGCCTCGCCCTGGCGATATCGTACAATCTGTTCGGCTTGAGACGGCAGGAGGAAAAACGGGGTGGACTTGCCCCCGCACGGCTCCGCCGAGTGACCGTGCTCATGGAGCAGAGTCTACCCAGAGCCATCCCTTTAAAGGACTTGGCCGATATGATCGGACTTTCCGAGGGCTATTTTGCTCGTGCTTTCAAGGCTTCTACAGGAATGTCGCCGCATCGCTGGTATCTTGCCGCGAAGATACGAGAAGCACAAAAAGCGCTGCTTCAAACAAGCGACGCGCTGGCTCAAGTGGCACTTGCCAACGGATTTGCCGATCAGAGCCATTTTACGCGTGCCTTCAGAACGATCACTGGCTACTCACCCGGGGCTTGGCGCAGGAGCCATCCGACACAGGAATCCGATTTTGCCGCTGCCTAAGGCGCGATACATCGCGCCTGGGCGTCCTAACTTGCTCGATCGCGTATCGATCAAACAATAAGGCCGCCCCGGTTAGACCGGGACGGTTATTGATTTATGATGAAAGTGTTTGCGGAGACGGCCAGCCACTGAAACCGACATTCGCTGGTCGTCAGGTTTTGATCGTGGCTGTGAAGTCTGAAATGGCGCAGATATTCGGAAGAAGTCACCGCTTCCTTGTTTGTCATTTCGGCAGACCAAAACGAGTGCTTACCGCGTTATCGCCGCATTCCGAGCTTCACCAATCGTCGTCCGCTAGCCTCAAGGGACTGCCCTCCCAATGAATGTTCGAGGTGACCGAATTGAAGCCCGAAGAACGAACCCGCTGCGCGGGATGGGCGCGTGGGGTGAGGTAGAGATCACGAGCCGGCGTCGCGCTCGCATTGAGGGTGGTTCGGCAGCGGCAGAGCATCACGGGCTTCTTCAACAAGGAGCCTGACCATGCCCTATCCTGTTCTTGATGCACCTATCAGTCCACTTCGTCAGCGGCTGATCGACGACATGAACATGCGGCGTTTCTCACGGGAGACGCAGCGCAACTATCTGGGCGACATCGGACGCCTGGCGACGTTCCTCGGGCGTTCACCAGACACAGCGACCACCGACGACCTGCGCCGGTTCCAGATCGAGCAGCAGGACGACGGTGTTCCCGTGCCGAGGATGAACAGCATCGTGTCGGCGCTGCGCTTCTTCTTCACACATACGGTCGATCGTCCCGATCTGGCGACGGGCCTGCGCAAGAGCTACGAGCAGATGGAAGTGTTGAAAGGCATCGACTTCGAGATGGCCGCCGGCCAGAGATCGCGCTGATCGGCCCCTCGGGCTCGGGCAAGGCCACCTGCCTGCGCTGCCTGAGGAGCCGAGCGCCGGGAAATCCATCTCGATGGCGAACGGATCGGCGTCAACCGCGGCCGGCCGATGAACGATCGCCGTTCGCCCCGCAACGCGCCGAAATGGGAATGGTCTTCCAGCTGTCTAATCTCTGGCCGCATCTTTCGGTGACGGAGAACGTCGCGATCGCCGTGCGCAAGGTGCGCGGGCTTCCCGCCAGGGAAGCGAAGGAGCTGGCGCTGGAGATGCCCGCCAAGGTCCACATGACCCACCGCGTCCACGACGAACCAACCTCGGCGCTCGATCCGGAACTGGGTGCATGAGGTGCTGAAGCGGCCGGCAGGACGAACTTGCCGTCGACCTGCTTGAACTGGGCTCATTTCTCCTCCAGCCTCTTTCGAAACATCACCGAATGCGGCAATGATCGGTCCGAGGGACACGGAAAGAAAGAGTATCCCTGCCACGGGCGATACGCGGAAAGCTGTACTGTGACTCGCAGGTGTCACAGCTTTCCTACTCCGTTGTGCTGGCTTTTTTTCTGCGCCGATTGGTGTGCGACTGCGCGACGGCCACTTTCAACTCGGGTGTGATCTCCAACGGCGCGTTCCCATGTGGGTTCTGCAGCCCCTCGACGTGGACGGTCGGGAATGGGAGTTCGATGCCCTGCTCCTTGAAGACCTGGCGGAGACGTACATAGAATTTGCGTTTCATGTTGAAGGCGCCTCCCGGTCTGGTTGTGGCCTTGACCCTCAATACGATGCCGTACTCGCCGAACTCCTGTACGCCCTGCATTTTGATCGGTTCGAGCACCCAGTGTTTGAACTCGGGATCTTCCGCCAGTTCGAGCCCGATCCGCTTGATTAGCTTGCGGGCGAAGTCGATATCGGTGTCATAGCCGACGGTGATATTGAATTTGTCGATAACCCAGTCACGGCTCTGGTTCTGAACTGCCCCGAGTTCACCGAAAGGTATCGTGAACAGCGGACCACGATGGTGGCGCAACTTCACCGAGCGCAGCGAAAAGCTTTCCACAGTACCCTTGTAATTGCCCGAGGAAATATATTCGCCGACACGAAACGCATCATCGAGCAGAAAAAACACGCCCGAAATGATGTCCTTGACGATGGTTTGTGCCCCAAAGCCCACCGCGACGCCGACGACGCCAGCGCCAGCGATCAGCGGGCCAATCTGGATACCCAGCGAGGCGAGCATCATAAGCACCGCCATCACTATGATCGATGCGAGCAGAATGTTCTGGAGGATAGGCAAGAGCGTGTGCAGCCGCGCCTGCTGCGGATCGAGGATCGGGACGTCCTCGTCGCCGATCACAGGGTGCGGTGTTTCGATGCCCAGCTTTCGTTCGATCAAAGCTTTGATGATCGACCAGCCGAAATCGGCTGCGAGGGCAATGACCACGACATTGATCAGGCCGCGCAATACGACCGTGGTCGTCGTATCGCTGTCCCGCATCGACTGCATGTCCAGGCCCCAGACACGCGCGAGAAAATAAGCCGCCGCCAGGATCAAGATCATCCGGACTCCGCGGTCGATGACAGCGATCGTCACCGCCGGGATCGTAGGCCGGCCAGCATCCTCCGAACCCGGCCGCAGGACGAAATTGACCCCGCGCTGCGTCAGCACGACCGCCAAAGGCAGGAAGAATGCGGCGAAGGTAAACCAGAATAATATATTGAGGCCGGCGATGCGCAGCAGGAACAGAACGACGAAATAAGCAGTCAATAGCCATGTCGCTGCCGTGTGGCCGCTTTGGTGCGCACCGTCTCGCTGTGTTCTTGGTCGACGCCAAACCGCAAGCAGCAAGAGCAACAGCAGTACGAAATCGGCGCCCGTTGACAGGACCAGCATTCCGTCCCGATCGATGCCGAGACCCGGCAAGAGGATAAACGCCGCGCCGAAGAAGGCGAAGACGCCGACGATCCGGGGTAGCCAATAGAACCAATGGTCGGCCGTTTCGTTGGTGATCGGCAAAGCACGAACCTCGACGGCGTTCTCGACTTTCATGAAGGAAGGGACGAGCATGGCTGCGAGGTACATGCGCACACCCGCCGTAACGACCGCAGCCATCAGAAATGTCAGCACGATCTCGCGGATAAGCATTGGCCAGTCGAACAACATGAACGCGCCGGCGCTGCCCAGCGCGAACGATACGATCAGCAGGCTGGAATAAAGCGTGCGGCCGCCAATCTTCTTGGCTCGCCCAATCGGCGTATCCTTCGACTGCGCGATGATCCAAAGACGAAACGGACGGGTGAGCCTGTACATTGCCCAGGTGAGCGCCACGCCGGCGGCGATGAAGATCGCAATCAGCATGAATACGCCGGCAGAGCCCTTGCTTGACATATCGTCCATGGTCTCCGTGCGAACGCGCGCGAACTGACCTGGCAGTAAGGGCACGGTTCGCGCAATTCTTTCGATATGATGCTTGATCCGATCGAGCGTCGAGGATGCCATCGTATTCATCTGGCCCGGTGCGGCCGCGGGGTCGGACGATATGTCGGCCGGCGAAGCTCCCGCCTCGGCAGGCGCTCCCGTCGGCCCGGAGCCCTGCTTTCGCTGTTCGGCCACCCAGGCCTTCACTGACGGATCGTCGAGAAGCTCGAACAGCTGTTTGATCTTTTCAGGCGGGACGGCCGCCGGCGCCTGTGCCTGTACCGGACCGGCCAACAAGAGGGCGATCCCAAGGACGAGCGGCCCGGCAATCACCGCCAGCAGTGCCGTCAGATCTCCGAAATGTCGTGCCGGGCGCGCCAGATACCCGGCTCCCAATCGTCGATTCATGAGTGGCATCGTGGTTTAACCTTCCCTCAAATCGGCAGGTAACGACGTCTATGTCCCCCATTACTCCTACCTTGAAGAAGCCGAAGTTGTGGTGCAAGACTTCATCGTTCCGAGCTAGACCGTTGCGCCGGGCACGTTTTTGACATTCGCCGACTCTTGCCGAAGAAAACGAAAGCTCGATGATCCAGGACAATGCTACCGCAGGCGGTGTGATACCGATGTTCGATGCCAAGAAAACCATCGGCGCAACGCTTGCCGGCATCCGCCGGAAGACCTACCAGGTACTGGATATAGTCGTGATGGATGATGGGTCGACGGACGGATCGGCGTCGATTGTGACGGCCTGCGCCGAGAAAGACCAACGCATCCTGTTCCACCTTCGAACTAGGCGCGGGTAGGACGGCGTGGCGTCTAATCCTTTGGTTTCAATCGTGGTTCCTGCGCACAACGCGGAGGTAACGCTGGCGCGCGCGCTCGATTGCCTTCTCGATCAGGAAATAGTGGATTGGGAGGCGATCATCGTCGACGACGCCTCCACGGACCGCACCCCCGCTATCATTGCCGGTTATGCGGAGCACGATGCCCGATTTCGGGCGTTGAGGTCTTGCGCGGATAGCGCCGCCGGCGCGCGCAATAGCGGGATTTCGACAGCGCGCGGCCAATGGCTCATGTTTCTGGACGCGGACGATTGGGTGGATGCCAGCTTCCTTGCGAAAATGCTGGCCGCATTGAAAACCACGCCCGATGCAGTGGCCGCCTATTGCGGTTCTCGGCGCGTGATGCCCGATGGCGAACTCACCCCGTCGAGCATCTCAACTGAGGTTGCGATCCAGCCCTTCGAAACTTTCGCCCGCCGGTGTGCCATTCGCACTCACGCGCTGCTGGTCGACCGGGAGACAATTGTCGAGTTGGGCGGTTTCGATGTGTCGCTGCGCACCTGCGAGGACTGGGATCTGTGGCAGCGCCTCGCACGTCTAGGCAAACGTTGGGTGATGGTCGACGAGCCGCTCGCTTTCTATAGCGTCAGCCCCAACTCGCTCTCCCGCAATTCGACGCAGATGCTAGCAGATGCGGAAATCGTGATCGCCCGCGGCTTTTCTCCTGATCCCAGGGTCAAACACCCAGCATCGGCTCACGCCAATGGAGCGATCGAGGCGAACGGCCGCACCGCTTCCCAGGCACTCGCGTGGTTCGCACTGTGGAACGCCGCGTCGGATTGCGGCGGCGGCTCGCACTCGATCAACCCGCAGTCCCTGCGCGCGCTCCCGGCAGGACGTAAGTGGGCGCGTGAGGTCGCCAAGGTGGTCTTCGATGGCCTTTTGGTAGGAAGCCTATCGGTGCCAACGCAACTGGCTGCCAGATGGGAGAGGTTCGGCGGCTCTCTCACCGAGCTGATCATCGAATTCGGCAAGATCTGGGACGATCCCGCTGCGGGTCGCCGCGTCCAGTATCACCTTGAGCAAATGCTTCTCGACTTCGACGATCTCGCCGCGCCGCGCAGACTGGCACGGACACTGGGAATTCGCGTCGACGCTCGAAATCCGATCTCGATAGAATTGCCGGAAGGAATCGACCAAATTTATGCCTATCTGATGGTGGACGGCCGGATCGAGGCCCGCGTGCAGTTCGGCGCGCTCGGGAAAGTGACAAGGAGCCATTGGATTAAGCTGGCCTCGCAGAGCGGCGTTGCCGACAATTCAAACCTGTCTGCAGCCGAGGCGTCGTTGCCCATGGCGGAGCATCCGTCTGATCCGGACAGCCACTTCGGCAAACTGGCGCGATTGGCCGCGGAAGCGCAGGGGCTGGTTCGGTCGAGCGCCGAACCTTTAGAGCCACTTGCAGCACCGCGCCGTAAACCGGCCGCGGATGACCACGATACTGATCGCACGTCGTTCTGGAATCGCCGTTTCGCGACCGAGGATCCCTGGAACTATCGTTCGCCCTATGAGCAGGAAAAATATGAGCGGCAGCTCGAAATTCTGCCTGCCGGTCCCATCGGACGGGCTCTCGAGCTGGCCTGCGCGGAGGGCCACTTCACGCGCCAACTAGCGCCGCGAGTCGGCCATTTGACCGCAACTGACATCTCCGCCATAGCCATCGGGCGGGCGCGCGCGCGATGCAGCGATCAGCCGAATGTTGAATTCGGTGTGCTGGATTTCTCGGCGGACACGCTGCCAGGTGGGATGGATCTGATCGTCTGTTCGGAAGTGCTCTACTACCTGGATGATCTCGCCGAGTTGCGGCGTATCGCCAAGAAATTTGTTGAGGCGTTGGCGCCTGGCGGCAGTTTCATCAGCGCACACGCATTCGTACTCCGTGACAATGTTGAAAGGACGGGCTTCGACTGGAACACTTTCGGCGCACAAGCGATCTCAGAGACGCTGGCAGCGACTGAAGGCCTCGTCCTCGAGCAATCGATCCAGACCGAGCTCTATCGCATAGACCGCTTCCACCGCCTGTCACCAGACGACGTGGCGACGGAACCGATGATTGATCATGTGCCGATCCGCGCACCCATCGGTATTGGGGTCGCGCGAAATATCGTTTGGGGCGGGGCACGGGCCTTGCGCCGCGACGTCGCACGTAGCGAGCGGCGGCAGCGTATCCCTGTCCTTATGTATCACAGCGTCGCCGATGATGGTCCGGCCGCGCTCGCCCGTTTTCGGTGCACGCCCGCCGCATTCGAAGGCCAGATGGCATGGCTGCGTTCCAATGGCTTTCACGCGATTATGTCCGAGCAGCTGGAATGGTCCATTGCCAACCGCCACCCTTTCGTTGGCCGCCCAGTGCTCATCACTTTCGATGACGGCTTCCAGAACTTTGCCGACCATGCCTGGCCGACCTTGCGCAAGAACGACCTGACCGCGGAGGTATTCCTGGTGACGGACTTGGTGGGCAAAAGTGCCCAGTGGGACGCCCACAGTGGTCCGCCGACGCAGCTTATGGACGCCGGGATGGTGCGACGCCTCGCCGGCGAAGGTGCGTTCTTCGGAAGCCATCTGGCGACGCATCGCGCGATCGATGGTCTGTCGAGTTCTGACTTGGCCGCCGAGCTCCTGCGTTCTCGTATGTTCATCGAACGGTGGACCGGTCGTCCAACCACGACGTTCGCGGCACCCTTCTCTGTCACCGACCGACGGCTTGGCCGGCTGGCCAAAGAGTGCGGCTATCGGATCGGCTTCGGCGGCAAACACGGGCCGGCGGACCTCGATTGCGACCCCATCGACCTTCCGCGCATCGAGGTTCGCGGGGATCGCTCGCTCGACGACTTTGTTGCCACTGTCGAGGCCGTACTCGAATGAACGGTGAACAAACCTCTTCTGCTTTTTTGTCGGTGTCCGCCGACTACCTTGGTCGCAAGTCTATTGGGCGACCTGGGACACGGCTGACATCAGCTCCTGCGGGTTCGGCGCCCCAAACATGTATCGCCCCCCCTCTGGGACTTCAGTGAAGCTCCAGCGGACGACCCCCTGACGGTCCAGCAGGAACTGACCGATCAGTTGTCCGTGACCCGTTGCCATCATCTGCTCGTCGGCCTCGGTCACTTCGTAATGGTCCTTCTTGTCGAGGAATTCGCTGGCCGCAAAAGGATCCATGGGAGCGGGCAACTCGCCTGGTATGTCGACCCGCATATCCTTTGCCGCTGCCATCGAGACCTTGTACGGCCAGTTTGTCTCGTTTTGGGTGAATTCGAGATTGGGCAGTCCAAAGGCACGATGTGAAGCGCGTTCGGGGTCGGAGGCCGCAAGCAGGTTCGGCATCGGGTGATAGCGGAAATAGAGACGCGCCCGTTCGATCGGCGTGTTGACCACTGTCAGGCTTTCCACCCCCTTTTCGCGCAGCTCCGGATCAAGCCGCGCCTGGGCGGCGATATGGCGCCGGCAGAACGCACAGTGCAGACCTCGAAACAGGCCGACCAGAACCGGCTTTTGTCCGCGAAAGTCGTCAAGCGCGATCTTGCCTTCCTGGGTAATGGCGTCGAGCACCACGTTCGGCGCACGGTCGCCCGGTTGAAGCGGTACCAATTCAATACGCGCGGACATTTTCAACCTCCCACCCGGCTAGTCGAGAAAAGGCAGCACCACAAGCGCTTCCGGGTCGAGCCCGTGCTGGGCGCATATTCCCTGCGCCAGGGAAAAGTAGCGCTCGGCCTCGGCCAGATTGTCGAGGTCGAGATTAAGCGTTGCAAGACCATCATAGCACGGAAACAGCAGTTGGGGCTCGCCCGTTTCGCTGGCCACGTCCAGTGCTTCGTGGAACAACGCAACCGCCAGTTCCGGACGGCCGTTGCACTGGTGGATCTGCCCAAGCACGATCAACGGCACCGCCAGGTGCTCGCGCTGGTCGAGCGCGCGGTCGATCTCGATGGCCTTCTCGGCAGCAGGCACGCCCTCCGTTGGACAGCGATCCGTAAAAGTACAGCAAGCAACCGCCAGATTGGCGAGGAGGCGCGCCTGGAAACCCAAATCACCAATACGGCGTGCCACTTCAAGACCGCGCCGGCAGACCTCCATCGCCTGTGCCGGATCGATGGTCGTGTAAAGCACGCCGAGATTGGTATAGCCGCGGCAGGCCGCGCCCAGGAGACCGGCGGCTTCGGCCAATTCGATGCTGCGCTCAATCTGACGCACGGCTTCATGGTCTCGCCCAAGGCGAGCCAGCGCAACAGCCTTGGTATTGAGTGCCTCGGCGGTCACAAGAGTGGCATCACGCCCCACCTCTGAGACATGCTCGGCTGTCAGAGTGCGTACGCAATCCAGCGCCGCGTCTGCCCATTTTGCCGCGAGAGCGTGATCTCCGCCACGAAACGCCTGTCGGCCACGTTCTTGCCAGAGATGCGCCTGCTCGACCGGGGCATCCGCGCCATCGAGAAGCGCTGCCGCTTCGGCATAACGGGATTCTGCGTTGTCCCGCTTGCCGACGTCCCAGAACAGCCGACCGATCTTGCGCAAAATGCGCGCCGAAGCGACGCGATCGGCCGACTCGCGATGTGCCTGCAAGACCGTCTCGTAGTGCTGGTGCGCGATCTCGCGGCGGCCTAGCGGACCGCTCAAATCGGCAATGCGCTCTGCGATTGCCAGTTTGAGCGGTGTTTGCCCGACCGCGCCCAACGCAGTCATGGCTCGCTCGTAGAAACGAAGGGCGTCGTCGTTAGCGTATATCATGCGAGCGCGATCGCCCGCCGCCTGCAGGTATTGCGCGCCCCTTTCCCGCTCGGCGCTCTGTGCGAAATGATGGCCGAGCACGGTCAAATCCTCGAGCCGCTCCGGTTTGTCGCCGCACAGTTGCTCCAAGGCGGCACCGACCCGCCCGTGGATGTCGGTCCGGCGTTGCAGGAGCAGATTCTGATAGATCACGTCCTGCAGCAATGTTTGCGTAAAGCGGTAGCTTTGCGATGAGACCGAACCTGATCCCGCGACTTCCTCGATGATTTCGGCATCGCAAAGCAGTTCGCAGCCGGCTTCCAGCCGGCCGGGATCGACTGTCACGGCTTTCAGAAGGGTCGCGTCGAAGCGCGGGCCGATCACCGCGGCTTCCTGGGCCAACCGCCGCACCTCTTGGGGCAGCCGGTCGACGCGGGCAAGCAGCATTGCCTGGATAGTGGGGGGAATGCCGGTTGCGACTTCGCCTGCCACAGTCTGCCATCGCTGGCCCTCGCGCACCAGCACACCCCGATCGATGAGGCCGCGAACGATCTCCTCTATGAAAAGCGGGTTGCCGCCCGCGCGCTCGAGGATCTGGTCGGGAAGCCCTCCTGCGGTGTTTACCCAGCTCTCGCCGAAAAGCGCCGCCAGCAGGCTGCGTCCGTCGTCACCGTTGAGCGGCGAAAGCCTGAGCGCTGTGTGACTGACCCGACTTGAGTCGAGCTGGTCGTTGTGCGGCGCCGGACGATGCGTGACCAGCAACATCAACCGCGTGCGTTCCAACCTGTCCATCACGAAACGCAGTGCCTCGAGCGACACGGCGTCGGCCCAGTGCAGGTCTTCGACGACAATCAACAGCGGCGACAACGCAAGCCGCCGCTCGATGATCGTGCGGACCGCGTAGAGAATTTGCCGCCGCAGTTGCTCGGGCTCGACATGCTGCAAGGTGGCGTCGGGGTCGCCAAGCCCAAGCACATGGTAGAGTAAAGGCATCAGCCGCTTCGCCTCCTCGCCCTGCAGGCCGAGGTCGGTCAGCAAGCCTCCGAGCTTCGCCCGGATCTCGTCCCCATTGTCGTTTTGCATCATTCCGGCAGCGCTGCGCACCACTGCACCCAAAGCGCCGAATGATTGTTCGCCAAGCGGCGAGCACGTGGCCTGCCGCACGGCGACGTTGCGAAAACGATCCTCGTCGCCGACGCGGGCGACGAACTCCCTCACCAGCCGCGATTTCCCGATACCGGCTTCTCCGACGAGGCGGACAAGCTGGGCCGAGCCGCCGCACGCCTGATCAAGGCTGGCCAGCATTCTATTGAGCTCCGCACCGCGGCCTATTATCGGCGCGCTGAGGCCGAGCGCCTCGAGCCCGCGCGCTGCACGCGGCGCCGCAAGCGGTCCATCCAGTCGGTGGACGAGCACGCTGCCAGCCTTGCCGCGAAGCACGACATCACCCAGCGACTCGTAAGCAAAGGCATGCCGGGTCAGCCTGTGAGTGAGCTCGCCAACCAGCACCTCACCCGGTGCGGCCAGCGATTGCAGGCGTTGCGCCGTATTCACCGTATCGCCGGTTACCGAATAGGATTTGGCGGTACCGATGCCCAATCCCCCAGTAACGACCGGACCAGTGTTTATGCCGATGTGAAGCAACAGAGGCGAGCCGGAGTGGAAGGTGCTTTCGCCGAGCCGTGCCGTCCGGGCCATCATGTCGAGAGCGGCGCGAAGCGCGCGTTCCGGATCGTCCTCATGCGCGACCGGTGCACCGAACAAGGCAAGCAGTGCATCGCCGATGAACTTGTCGACAAAACCACCAAAGTTTCGCACTGCCGCTGTCAATTCCTTGAACAGTTCGTTCTGCAGCGTTTGCATGACCTCTGGGTCGAGCTGCTCGCTGAGTGTGGTGAAGCCGCAAAGGTCGGCGAACAAGACCGTTACCGTCCTGCGATCGGCGTCAGAGACGGGATGCAGCCCGTCTTCGCTTTCGATGTTTGCAAGCAGCGACGGAGTTCGAGAAGGCGGCACAATGGTCCGGCTTGGTGTCGGATCAGGCCGTTCGACGGCTTTTGCCGGCGCACCGACGCTTGTCCCACATTTCGGACAGAACTCGAAATCAGGTGCGCAGACGTAGCCACAACTGGAGCATGGCACGGGCTGGCGCCTGCCACACCTCGGACAGAAAGCGTAACCGTCCTCAACCTCGAAACCGCAGCCCGCGCAGTCCATCGAACAAGACCTCACCAGGGGCCGTGACGGCGTGATCTAGCTACGCACTTCACGGCCGGGTATTCACACAAGGATGAACCGATAGCCGTCGACCAGCAAGCGGCAACGCAAATGGGCATCGAGCGATTAGTGTGGGTTCTGTGGCAGAGCGCTGTCGATTCGGGCGGCTGCCTGGCCGTCCCTTGCGAAAGTTCCCTCTTACCCTCCGTCTTCCTGCTATCCTGGAGATGAGGAGACGACCCATGAGCGAGAATCGTAAGCTAGCGGCAATCCTGGCTGCCGATGTGGTCGGATACAGCCGGCTCGCGAGCGCGGACGAAGATCGTACTTTGGCGAGGTTGCGGGCGCTGCGCAGCGACCTGATCGATCCGACCATCGAAGTGCACCACGGGCGGGTGATCAAGCGCACCGGGGATGGAGCGCTGGTCGAGTTCCGCAGCGTGGTGGATGCCGTGCGCTGTGCCGTTGAGGTTCAGAACGGCATGGTCGAGCGCAATGCCGGCGTGCCGCAGGACCGCCGCATCGAGTTCAGGATCGGCATCCATCTGGGCGATGTGGTCGAAGAGAGCGACGGCGACCTGATGGGCGACGGCGTCAACATCGCCTCCCGTTTGGAGGGCGTCGCGGCGCCCGGTGCCATCTGCCTGTCCGAGGATGCCTATCGCCAGGTCAAGGCGAGGCTCGACCTCTCGGTCAGCGATCTCGGCAGCACGCAGCTCAAGAACATCGCCGAGCCGATCCGGGTCTATTCGCTGCAAGTCGGCAGCGCCGGAACCAAGGCGGCCGCGACCTCGGAAACCGCGACGGAGCGACCGGCGACGGCAGCGCCGCCGAAGCTATCGATCGCCGTCCTGCCGTTTGCCAACATGAGTGGTGACGCCGAACAGGATTACTTCGCCGACGGCATCTCTGAAGACATCATCACCGCGCTGTCCAAACTGTCGCAGCTCTTCGTTATCGCACGCAATTCGTCGTTCACCTTCAAGGGCCAGAATGTCCGTGTGCAGGAGGTGGGCACGAAGCTCGGCGTGCGGCATGTGCTTGAGGGCAGCGTACGCAAGTCGGGGAACAGGGTGCGCATTACCGCGCAGCTCATCGATGCAGCCTCGGGCGGCCATCTTTGGGCGGAGCGGTTCGATCGCGACCTGACCGACATATTCGCCGTGCAGGACGACGTGACGCAGCAGATCGTCGGCGCGTTGGCGCTCAATCTGACTGAGGGCGACCGTCAGCGGCTGGCGCCCGAGTATGCGCGCAACACGGAGGCGTATGACTATTTCCTACGGGGCCGAGAGCTGTGGCACCGCCTGACGAAGGAGACGAACGTCGCAGCCCGCGACCTTTTGCAACGTGCCATCGAACTTGATCCGAAATTTGCCTCTGCCCACGCCTTCCTCGCCCTCACGCACGGGCTCGATTACCTGAACAGGTGGAGTGGGTCGCCGCCGGAATCGATGGCGCAAGCGGAAGAGGCTGCGACGCGAGCGGTAACGCTGGATGAGAGCGATCCCTGGGCGCACTGGGCGTTGGCTATCGTCAAGCTGTATACACGACGGCACGATGGGGCCATCAACGAGGCCGAGCGCGCGATAGCCCTCAATCCGAACTTCGCCGAAGGGCACGTCATCCTCGGCGAGGCGCTGTACTATTCGGGCAAACCGGAGGAGGCGCTCGAGAGTTTCGCCCGGGGGAAGATCTTGAATCCATACTTTCCGGATGTGCTTCTGCACTTCCAGGCTTTGGCGTTGTTTCAACTAGGAAGGTACGAAGAGGCTGTTGACCTCTTGATGCAACGGCTGGCTCGCAACGCTGTTACCGACGTCTCGCGCGCGCTTCTGGCCGCCAGTTACGGCCATCTGGGCCGCTTCGCCGAGGCCCGCGCGGCATGGCAGGAGGTGCTTCGCGTCAATCCGGACTATTCGCTGGAATACCGACGCAAAGTCTTGCCCTATAAGAACCCTGCCGATTTCGAACTCGTGGTGGACGGGCTCCGCAAGGCTGGTGTCGTGCAATGACAGATTAGGCTCAGGTCGCCTTGATCTCTGCCTGGCCGATCTTGCGCCACCGGGCGTCTTCGCGAACGAGTTTCAGGTCGTCGGTCGTCTCGGCAAATGTCCGCAAACGATATTGCCGGAGCAGTTCCGGGAAGAGCGCCCCCTCGGGTAGGCCGGCAAGCTGCTCGCGGACCGAGATCTTTTCATCGACGACCCGCATTCCCCAGGCATTTTCCCGAACCTGCAGCTCCGCAGCCAGATCGCGCTCTTCCGACGCGTTTTCGTCTAGCGCAGCCAGCAGGATCGAGTGGAAAAGCGCTACATAGCCAATCTGTCTCAATCCGCCCACAACCCGCACGCGCGGCAATATGGCAAGAACGAGGAACATCAGGAACAAGTTCGGCAGCAGCACGCCGTCCAGCAGCGCCTGCTTGAGATACGGCCGCTCGAACGGGATGGAAAGACCATGCGGCCTGTCGGGCTCGATCAGGTGCCCGTTCTCGAGGACGAGCTTGCGCACGCGCTCCTCGCGGATGCCCCAGAAATAGGCCGTGGTATTGGGCAGGAATCTGCCAAATGGGCTCGATGCGGCCTCTTGCAAGGCACGTTCGAGACGCTGGCGCCTTGCGGGCTCAACGAGCAGCCTGGACAGAAGGCTGTCGTCATGTTCCAGATGCCGAGCCATGGCAGCCGCGGCGAGCCGATCATCAATGAAAACCGGCAGGGCCATGCCGGATCGATCCCAATTGGCGACCAGATCCTGGTTGAAGGCTGTCAGCGCATCGGCAGCGGTTCCAAACACCTTGTCTTGACTGGCAAGCAGTGTGCCCAGCCAGCGGCTGGCATCCGTTTCATCGCCCACCGCTTCGAGCGCGCGCTTGTTGAGGGAGACGGGACCGGCCACGCAGACACTTTTGCGGCACAGTTTGTGGCGCCCCATGCCGAACAGGTTGATCTTGTCGTCGCCGACATCGAGCCATCCCGGCCCCTCCCGGCTAATTGTTTCCATGGTCATCGTCGTTCCCATGAAGCCGAAGAAGGCCGACAGCCCGTTTTCGACCGCGCCGAGCCAAGCAATCAGGAGGGCATCGAAGGTGATCCGGTCCATCAGAAGCAGGCAGTGCAGGCCGGACTGAATCACCGGTCTGTGCTCGAACTCTTCGAGGGCCTTGCCGATCTCCTCAGGCTGCATAATCACACCGAGGCGCTGATGCAGGACTTCGCGCAGGATCGAGCGGGCAGCGATCGCGGGGCCGGATGTGGGCCTTGCCACCGGCCGCCACAGATGGCGGGCGTAGTCGGAAACCGGTGCATTCCAGTTCTGCTCGATGTCACGCACGACTTCCGGGCAGAGTGGCGACAGCAAAGCCAGAATTTCCACCGGAGGCGTAGGGGTCGGGTCAAAGACGGCGGTCATTGGTTCCCGTCAGCCGCTTGCGGTGCAGAGGCCAAGGGAACCAGACTTGCTGGACGCGCTCGGCCCACGCAACGCGATCAAATGGTGTAAGACGAAATTGACCGTATCCCACGGAGTTCTCCATCAGCAATCACCCGTTCGCCGACTCGGCACAAAATGTCCGATCGGCTGCACGGCCAAGGCCAACAGCGGATCTCAGAACCGCAGCCGGGCCATGCTCAGGAGGTCGTGGTACCGCCCGTCGGTAAAACCGGCCTTCACATGCCGACCTTCGATCTCGAAGCCGTGGCTCGTGTAAAGACGGATAGCCGGTTCGTTGTCGGCATAGACGGTCAATTCGACCCGCTTCAGGGCCCGCCAGTTGTCGGCCACGTCAAGCAGCGCGTCAAGGATGGCAGAGCCAATGCCCTTGCCAATAAAGGCATCGTCAAGGCCGATATTGATCTCGCCGATATGCGAACGGCGCGGCGAACCCTGCACGACCAAGCTGCCATGGCCGACGACCTTGCCGTCCAACTCCGCAACGATCCAAGTGGTTTCCTGGCCGGCCTTGGCGATGCGCCGCTCCACCTGCTCCACCATCTCGAAAGGCATTCTGAACGTGCCCCGGCGGAAGCCCGGCATGTTGAAGATAGCGCAAAGTGCCTCCGCATCGCTTGGCCGGACAGATCGGAGCTGCGGCTGGATTTTGTTGGAGGATGGCGAGGTCGTGCTGGTCATGGCGTTCCCGGCGAAGGCAATCGGCCCTGCACGATGCACCGGACCTCACCTGGAAATCCAGCCGTGTCTGCAAGCTATGATGCCGATTGCGAGCTAAAATAGCGCAAGGCAGCGTAGAGTTTGAAGACGCCGCTGAGACCGATCCAGCCGAAAAGGGCGAGCCAACACAATGTCCCGGTCGCCGTCCAGCCGATCCGGTGCACTGCAGCGTCGGTGATGAAGAGGCCGAGGATGGCAAGCAGGCCAACCAGAAACTGCGCCAGGCCTAGCACCAGCAGTTCCTCGCGCGGCGCGTTTTTCCAGAGGAGATATACGCCGCCGGCGCCGGCGAGGAAGATGGCGCTGTAGACCTGGGCGTGGAAGGGATCGACCGGCCATGGCCAACTGCTGCTGACCACCCGGGGAAACAGCAACATGCCGACGCCGTATAGCCCAAGGATCGCCGTTTCCGCTGACATGTAGCCGCGCCATGCGGGGGTTAAGGCCACGCCTTTTACCGAAGGACGGGCCCTGGCCCGCCACAGGAACAGCCCGGATACCGCGGCCGAGGCAAGATAGACCAAAAACCACAGCCACGGCGCTTTGCGCTCGAAGTTGAAATAGCCGAGATTGATGAACGAAGCCGCCGAGACGATGACCGTGAAGATGAAGGCCATGACCAGCACGAGCCTGCCGGGCGACCAGCGGTTCCAGAACAGCAGCGCCGCCATCACGACCATTTCGGCGGTGTAGAAGCCTCCGAGGAAGCGGGCATTGAACGGGGTGACGGCCCAAGGCCACCTCGGCTTGACCAGCACAGGCGCGAAAAACAGGCCCGCGCCCACGATCAGGACGATGATGACCGCCACCGAAAAAAGGCGCAGGGCCGCGGGAAATGGCGGATTGTCGGATGTCGGCATGGGAGAGAGTCCCCAGGGTGAATGCCCGTGGACTATCATAGTGCCGCTTGCGACCGGTGAAAATCGGCCGATTGGAAAGGACTTGTCTATTCGAATAGCCGCACGGCCCGTTTCGAAGTAAAATGCGGCGCTCGGACCAAAAAGCGATCCGGTCAACATGCCTCGGGCGCATTTTCCGGAGCCTGCACGATGAACGAAGCTCAGGACCTGTTCTCGCTTCTGCGGCAATCGGCAGATGTCGATCCTCTGGCAATCGACGCGATCAAGCGGATCATCGCCGAGGGCGAGGACCGCGAACTTTGCCGCATCAATGTTCTAGCCTTCGCCAGCAAGCATGGCCTCGACGAGGAGCGCACCATGGGCGCCTTTCTCCATGCGGCGCGGGTGGGCATCTTTGACATTTCCTGGAATGTTCTGTGCCCCGGTTGTGGCGGCGTGCTCGACACCAACGCCACGCTGAAAACCCTGCAGAAGGACGAATACACCTGCGCGCTGTGTTCCCAGGGCTATGCGCCGACCCTGGACGAGATGGTCGAGGTGACGTTCACCGTCAGTCCCCGCATGCGCAGGATTGCCGCCCACAATCCGCACGAACTGCCATTGGTGGAATATTTCCGCCAGATCTACTGGGCGTCCGGCATCGATGTGCCGGATGAGGATTTCACGAAGAAGATGGAAGCCTTCTCGCTGGAGGATATCGAGCTTGCGCCGGGTGAAAAGGCGGTTCTGCCCATCCAACTTCCGTCCGAATTCGTCATCGTCTTCGAGCCGGTCACCCATTCGGCGCAGTTCATCGACGTGAAGGGCGAACCAACAAAGGAGCGCCGAAGCCTCTCTTTGGTCTTCGACCGCGACCATGTCCAGAGCCAGACGCTGGAGATGCAACCCGGCCCGTTGCGCATTTCGCTGGAAAACAGGACCGATACGCGTGTGTTGCCGGCGGTTTTCATCGCGGGCCATGAATTGCATGAATTTCTGGGCAAACGCCGGCCCTTTCTCACCGCCAAGCGCCTGCTCACCAACCAGACGTTCCGCGACCTCTATCGCACGGATACTCTGGCCGTCGACCAGCGCCTGAAGATCACCAGCCTGACTTTCCTGTTCACAGACCTGCGTGGATCGACCGCGCTCTACGAGCGCGTGGGCGACCTTTCGGCCTTCGATCTCGTGCGCGAGCATTTCCAGGTTCTGCACGAGATCGTCGCGTCGGAGGCAGGCGCGGTAGTGAAGACGATCGGGGATGCAGTGATGGCGACCTTCGCGACCCCTGATCGTGCGATTGCCGCGGCCCTCAGGATGCGCGATGCCATGCGTGCGCTCAACGACAAGAGCGGGCGCGAGGATCTGCTGCTCAAGATCGGAGTCCATGCCGGCCCCTGCATCGCCGTGTCTATGAACGAGCGACAGGACTATTTCGGCCAGACGGTCAACATTGCTTCGCGGGTCCAGAATCTTGCCAATGCACAGGCGATCTTCGCCACTCGTGCGGTGGTCGACGACAATCTCACCGCCGATCTGTTGCAAAGGAAGGCGCTGACGCCCGTGCCTCATGAGGTCTCGCTGCGCGGCATTGAGCGGGAGATAGCAGTCTATACGATCCCTTGAAGACTTGGTCCCTAAAGACCCGTCTCCACCCTCACACGCGCTTGCAGAGAAAATAACGATCGGCGGGCTCCGGAGTCGGCGCCGGCAGGCGTTGCAGCTGCGGGTGATCGAGCGGCGTGCCGCTCACCGCGAAGCCGCCGACGCGAAGCATGCGCGCAATCAGATCGGGAAGCCAGGTGGCAGTCACTGCATCGCGATCGTCATAGCCGGTGCCTATGTCGGCATGGACGAGAGCGGCGTCGATGCCGATGAACCTCCTCGCCGTCTCGCGTATATCGCCGAGCACGAGATTTTCAGCTTCGGGAATTGAGCTGGCGTGTGCGCCAACTTCGCGGTCGAACACCACGATCCGGCGTCCGGGCAGGCGCTCGCGCAGATGGTGGAACGTCCGGCCATTGCCGAGGCCAAGTTCGAGCACAAGCCCCTCCATCTTCGCCACCTCGGGGCAGATTTGATTGAGAATGTCGCGCTGTGCGGTCATCCGGCTGATGAAATTGTCGAGGCGACTCATATGCGATTGTATGTCCTGAACCAGCAGCCCCGATCGAGGCTTGCCCGCATATAGAGGCGAATGACGAACCCTGCAATAACGCACCGGCCGCCCACAAGCGTCATTCCGGGTGGAGCCGTCGGCAGGCCGCGCGGCGGAATACAACGATGTCACTTGTAGGGGTCTGCGGCATCCCGCAAGCCGTCGCCGAGGAAGTTGAACGCCAGGATGACGAGAATGACGGGGAGGATCGGCAAAAGCAGCCATGGATAGAACGCGATCACGCTGACGCTGCGCGCCTCGGTGAGCAGGATGCCCCAGCTGGTTATCGGCGCCCGCAAGCCGAGTCCCAGGAAGCTCAGCGCCGTCTCACCCAGGATCATGCCGGGTATGGAGATCGTCGCCGTCGCGATCAGATGCGACATGAAGCCCGGAATGAGGTGCCGTCGGATAATGCGGCTGCTCGAGGCGCCCATCAATTGCGCGGCCAGAACGTAATCCTCCTCACGCAAGGCTAGAAGTTTTGAGCGCACGGCCCGCGCCAGTCCGGTCCAGTGGAGCAGCCCGAGGATGACGGTGATACCGAAATAGATCAGGATCGGACTCCAGGTTATCGGCATGATCGCCGCCAGAGCCAGCCAGAGCGGAATGCTGGGGATCGATTGCAGAACTTCGATTATCCGTTGAACGATCAGGTCGAAGATGCCGCCGTGATAGCCGGCCAGCCCCCCGATGACGATGCCGAGCAGGAAGCTGAAACCGATGCCGACCAGGCCGATTGTCAGTGAAATGCGTGCGCCGTAGATGATGCGCGAGAGCACATCGCGCCCCAGCCTGTCGGTGCCGGCCAGGAAGAGCTGGCCGTTTTCGGCAGGACAGACAAGATGCCTGTCGCCTTCGATCAGGCCCCAGAACCGGTAGCTGTCGCCCTTGCAGAAGAAACGGATCCGCTGAACATCATCCTGCTTGTCCATATAGTTCCGCTTGAGCGTGTCCATATCCAGCGTCATCTCGCGGCCATACACGAACGGCCCGACAAACTGGCCTTTGTGGAACAGGTGCACCCACTGCGGCGGCGAATAGATGTATTCCATGTTGCGCGTGTGCAGATTGTAGGGCGCCAGGAACTCGCAGATCAGTATCCCAAGATAAAGCGCTGCCAGGAATATGCCGGATATGAGGGCAAGCCGGTGCCGTCGGAATTTCCACCACATCAGCCGCAACTGCGACGCCTGGAAGACTTTCGACTGCTCAGGCGTCATCGCCTCGACCGACTGCAGGTCAAAGGGCGCAATGGAAACGTAGTGTTGTAGTGGAGCACCCGGAGCGGGCAGCGGCGATTGCGTATTCATTTGGTGCTCCCGCCCTGCAAACGAATTCGCGGATCAAGCAGCGCCAGCGCGAGGTCGGAAATCAGGACGCCGATGACTGTAAGGAAGGCGAGGAACATCAGGAACGACCCTGCCAGATACATGTCCTGGCTTTGCAGCGCCTTGATCAGCATCGGCCCGGTCGTTTCCAAAGACAGCACGATCGCCGTGATTTCGGCGCCGGAAATGATGGCCGGCAGAATAGAGCCGATGTCTGAAATGAAGAAATTGAGCGCCATGCGCAGCGGATATTTGACCAGCGCCTTGAAGGGATGAAGGCCTTTGGCGCGCGCGGTCACGACATATTGCTTGTGTAGCTCATCGAGCAGATTGGCGCGCAGCCGCCGGATCATGCTTGCCGTGCCACCGGTGCCGATGATCAAGACCGGGATCCAGAGATGGGCGAGGATCGACTTCGCCTTGGCCCAGCTCATCGGCTCGCCGAGATATTGCTGGTCCATGAGATGGCCGATGGACGTGCCGAACCAGATGTTGGCGAAATACATCAGGATCAGCGCCAGCATGAAATTCGGAATGGCAAGGCCGAGAAGGCCGAAGAAAGTCAGGCCGTAGTCGCCCCAGCTGTATTGATGGGTGGCTGAGTACATGCCGATCGGAAAGGCGATGAGCCAGGTGAAGATGATCGTGACGAAGGAAACCAGCACGGTCAGCCACATTCGGTCCCCGATGACGTCGCGAACCGGCAGCTCATATTCGAAGGAATAGCCGAAATCGCCGTGCAGCATTCCGCCGACCCAGTAGAAGTAGCGAATGACCGGCGGCTTGTCGAAACCATACTCCTTGCGCATCATCTGGATGCGATCGGAATCCACCGCTTCGCCCTGAGCCCGAAGCTCGGAAACATAGCTGTCGAAATAGTCGCCCGGGGGAAGTTCGATGATCGTGAACACCAGCGCCGATATGATCAGCAGCGTCGGAACCATCACGGCGATGCGCCAGACAATATATCGAAGCACGCTCAGGACTCTCCAAGCCAGAATGTGTCCATCATATAGACACCGAAATAGGCGGTCGGGTCGTAGCTGTAGAGCGCCTTGTCAGGCAGATTGCGCAGCCGCGAGGACGCCAGAATCGGCTGATGCGTTCCGTTCACCGTGCCGATCGAAAACACCTGATCGGTGTAGATCGACAGCATTGAATTCCAGATTTCGGCGCGCTCAGCGGCTCCGGTCGAAGCGTTCCAGCGCTTGAGCAAAGCCATCAACTCGACGACAGACGGAAGATCGGGCGCCTCACCGACCTTGCCATGAGACAAGTAGTGAGCACCCCAGAGCGGCCATTGCAGCTGGTCGTCCATGGTGGGAGCCAACTGGTACGGATTCATATCGGCGGTCGGCACGCCATTGTCGATGCCCGACCATATCGACATCATGATCTCGCCGCCAAGCGCGCGGCTGCGGAAGATGTCGCGCTGCGAAGTCCGGACGAACAGGGCGAGGCCGATCTCGCGCCAGTGATCGGTGATGAGTTCGAGCGCGTCGGTTTCCAGTGTGCTTTCGCCGGCCGTTTCCACGATGATTTGCGCCGGGCGTCCGTCAGGAAGTATCCGCAAGCCGTCACCGTCACGCGTCTGAAGCCCGACCTCATCGAGCAGCGCATTGGCCTGGTCGGGATCATGGGCTACCCAGGCTTTCGCGAATTCCGGCCGGTAGAGCGGGCTCTCTGGCAGGACCGTATCGGCACTTTCCTGCGCCAATCCGTAGAACACCGCCAAATTGATCTCGCGCCTGTCCACAGCAAGCGAAAGTGCGCGACGCATGCGCACGTCACGAAAAAGGCCACGCCACACCTGGTCGGCACAATTCAGATTGGGCAGCAGCGCCAGCCGCGAACCCTGTGTGCGTTTCCACAGATGCATCTTCACCGGGTAGCGCTTCTCCGCATCCTTCAGGAAGGAGTAATCGGCAAAGTCAATTCCCATACATTGCAGGTCGCTCTCGCCGGCACCGGTCTTGGCGGAGATGATCGCCGACGAGCTCACATTCATGATTACCCGGTCAACATAGGGCAGTTGCCGGCCATTCTCGTCTATTCGATGAAAGAACGGGTTTCGCTCGAAGACAAACTGCTCGGCCGGCGGCTTGGTCCGGTTCTGCCAGGGATCGAGCGTCGGCAGTTCCGGGTTCTCCGGGCGATACTGCCGAGACATGCGGATATGCAGGAGCGTCCATTTCTTGGCCCTGTTCTCCTCCATCAGGCCGGCGAGCCGGAATGGATCCTGGTATTTCTTGTGGAACTGCTTGAGATAGGCGGCCGGCAGAACAAGCGATAGCGGCGAAGCGGCAGCGAGCTTGGGCAGGAAGTCGGGATTTGGCGCATCCCAGCTATAGCGGACCGTCAGCGGATCGACGATCTCGAAGCGTGGCGGCTTGCCGTCCGCCAGCAGCGTCGGGGGGAGCCCGCCTTGCGTAAGCTCATCGTTCAGCCAGACATCTTCCCAGCAATAGCGAAAATCCTCCGGCGTCAGCAGGCTGCCGTTAGACCATTTATGTCCTTCCCGTATCTTGAAAGTGAAGACGCGATCGTCCGCCACGTCGAAACTTTCGAGAATGTCGGGTTGCAGGTTGAGCTTTTCGTCATAGCCGACCAGGCGAGCATATCCGTAGATGGTCATCAACCGGATATCTTTCTGGCTGCCGATGATCGTGCGCAGCGTGCCGCCATACTGGCCGGGCTGCCGGCCCATTGCAGCGAGGTTCACCACGCGCGGGCTCTTGGGCAGGCGTTTGGCGAGTGCCGGCAGCGCCAGGGCCTTCAGCAGCGGCTGAAGAAATTCTGGCTCCAGATCGCCGGCGTGCAACGTGCTCGGCACAAATGCCGAAGCCAAGAGTCCGAGGACGGTGCGCCGGCTGATCAATGGCGCAGCTCGCTGACATCGGCCGAACGCCGGGCCAGCACGAGGTGGCCGCCGCCAAGATCGAGCGGCGATAGCATATCGTCGCTGCCCTCGTCGCGGAATTGCGGTCCCCAGGCGCTACTGTCGGAAGCGCCGCTGAGCTTCAGCGTCTTGAAATCCATCGGCCTGTCGAGATCGGGGAAAGGCACTGCGGCGACCAGTGAGCGCGTGTAGGGGTGGATCGGTTTCCTGAGCAGGATTTCGCGCGGCGCAAGCTCGACGATACGCCCGCCGCACATCACGGCGATGCGGTCTGCCATGTAGTCCACCACCGCCAGGTTGTGGGATATGAACAGGTAGGTCAGTCCCAGTTCCTTCTGCAGATCCTTCAGAAGGTTCAGGATCTGCGCCTGGACGGAGACGTCGAGCGCCGAAACCGGCTCGTCGCAGATTAGCAGTTCAGGCCCCAGCGCTAGCGCGCGCGCGATGCCGATGCGCTGACGCTGCCCGCCGGAGAAACTGTGCGGGTAACGTTTGATAAAGCGCGGATCGAGCCCGATTGCCTGCATCAGGTTCTTGACCATGGCTAACCGGGACGCGGCATTGCCGCGCTGATGGATTTCCAGCGGCTCGCTCAAGATGTTCTCCACCGTCATGCGAGGTGAAAGCGACGAAACCGGATCCTGAAAGACCATCTGGATTTTCGCGCGCAGCATGTGCAAGGCCTCTCCCTCGCCTGCCAGGACGTCGATCGGTCCCTCGCGGCTGTTGAAGATCACAGAACCACCGCTGGGAGTGACGGCCCGCATGAGGATCTTGCTGACGGTGGTTTTGCCGGAACCGCTTTCGCCGACCAGACCCAGGCATTCACCTCGCCTGATCTCGAAGCTCACACCGTCGACGGCGCGAACAGAGGTTTGATGATCCCCGCCGAACCATCCGGACTTGCGGATGGTGAAGGTCTTTGTCAGATCCCTGACCGACAGCAGGATGTCGTCCGGCCCCTCCGATGCCGGCGCGGTCTGCTTGCCGAGCAGGTTTCCGACATTCACCGGCACCTCGCGTAGCGCCTTTAGCCTTTCGCCAGGCTTCAGGTCGAAATGCGGAACGGCTGCCATCAGGCCCTTAAGGTAAGGATGGCCTGGCCGGCGGAATATCGCCTCGACAGGTCCCGCCTCCATGATCTCGCCATGGTACATGACCACCACCTCGTCGGCGACATTGGCGACCACGCCGAGGTCGTGCGTGATCAGCAGCATCGCCATGTTCAGCTTGGTCTGAAGCCCGCGCAGCAATTGCAGGATTTGCGCCTGGATGGTGACGTCCAACGCCGTCGTCGGCTCATCGGCGATCAACAGGGCGGGCCGGCAGATAAGCGCCATGGCGATCATGGCGCGCTGACGCAATCCTCCAGAAAGTTCGAAGGGATACATGTCATAGGCGCGCTTGGGATTGGGAAAGCCGACGAGGCTGAGCATTTCCTCGGTCCGCGCCTTGCGCTCCGCCCGAGCCATGGGCGTATGAATCTGCAGGGATTCGCTGACTTGGTTGCCGATCGTGTGGAGCGGCGACAGCGATGTCATCGGCTCCTGAAAGATCTTGCCGATGCGGCTGCCTCTCAACGCCCGGATTTCGGGCCCATCACGCGACATCTTGAGAATATCCTGCGTCGTGCCGGGCTTTTCAGGATCGGAGAACAGGATCCGGCCGCGAACATGGGCTGTGTTCGGCAAAATGCCCATCACGGCTTGGCTGAGAACCGATTTACCGGAACCTGACTCGCCCACAAGCGCGGTAACCTTACCGGGCAGGACGCGAAGATTTGCGCGCCTGACGGCATGCAACGGCCCCCCCATGATGGCAAAAGAGATGCCAACGTCTTCGATCCGCAGCAGATCGACACTCGAATTCATTCTCACACCAGCCCCACTCTGGCAGCTCTCCAGAAAGCGAGACTAGCGCATTGTCAGCGCAGAGCAACTTGGATTCGAAGCGGTCGCCAGTGGCGGAACCGACGACCAAACTGGCTACCAAAGGCGATCGGGCCAGATCGCGGCGGTTTACTGGAGCTTACTCGGGTCGCCCGCCGCCATCCGCGCGGCATCGCGATGAAGCAGCATGACCTGCTCGGCGTCCGATCTTCGGTCGTGAATCGGCTCCGGCGCACCGTCTTCATCGGGTACGAGGGCTCCCGACAGATCGGGTGAAAGCACCATCAGCTTCTGCTTGATGCCAGCCAGTTCCTCGTGGCCGAGCGTCAGCCAGCTGTTGGCGCCGCAATAGCCGGCGAAGTCTTTGCTGGCCAGAACGCTGTGCGGATATTTCTTGGTCAGGGTCTGCAGGCGCTGGACCTCGTTCACAGCCGAGCCGAAGACAGAGAATGTGAGCCGGTCTTTAAGCCCGACATTGCCAAACATCACATTGCCGACATGCAGGCCGATACCGAATTTGATGTCTGACAACCCCTGCTCCTTTCGGCGCAGGTTGAGATCCATCATGCGCGCGCTGGCCTTGTGCGCGGCCGCAAGCGCAGCCTGGCAGGCGATCTCGGACTGCGAACGGTGCCTTTCGCAAGGGTAGACGGCAATGAAGCCATCACCGATGAAACTCATGATCTGCCCGCCGTTGCGATTGAAAGGTGCGGCAACGGCGTCGAAAAACTGGTTCAGCGTATCGATATAGACTTCGCGGCCGGAGGTTTCGGCGAGCCTCGACGACCCGCGCATATCTCCCATTACCAGTGCGGCCCGGATTGTATCGCCCTCGCCGCGCTTGATCTGGCCGTCAAGAACGCGCCTGCCAGCGTCGCCGCCGAGATAGGTGGTCATCATGTTGTCGGCGAGCTTGGTGAGCACCGCCATCTTGGTGGCGATAGCGAGATGGCTCTGGATGCGCAGCAGCGCCGAAATCATGCTGTCGCTGAAGCCCGCGGCGCTGTCAGTCGACCAAGATCCCATCATGCCCTGACTGGCGTTGCCGCTGAAGGGATGGACGAAAGCCATGTAATCGGTGATGCCCATAAGCCGGAGGTCATCGAAAACAGGAAACTCCGACACCACCGACGGGTCGAGCCGGCGTCGCAGATGGTCGAGCTTATTGCTGAGCAGATGGTAGTATGGGCTGGTCAGGAATCTCTCAGACGGCACACCGGCCTCCTTGCGGAAGCCTTCCACTTCCATGCCCTGGCCGCGAACCCAGGTGAAGCCAAGCGCGTCATAGAGCGGGTGAAGCATCGAGAAGCTCAAATGCACCCGCTTCAGCGGCAGGCCGGCAGCAGCCAGCCGTTCGCAAAAGCCATTTACCAATGTTTCCAGGTCGTTGCCCGCCAGCGCCGATTCGTTCAGCCAATCGGCAACCTTATCCATGAGAATGGTGGAAATTTCTGCGTACGATGTGCTCATGCTATCTCGAAACCCGTCGGAAGACGGAACCATTATCCTCTGATCTGCCATAACACAGTCCGTCAACGACCCAACGATAAGACACCCGAAGTCAACAAGGCCGGCCTCGGCGGCAAAAGCGGCGAAGAATATCCCGGATGACTATCCTTGCGGCCAAGGGGAAGGCATAAATGCATCTGTATTCGGTGGCGTTATGTGGCGAGTCAGCCGACGGAGTGCAACCACGATCCTGACACCGCACAAGAAATTCGCCGGCTCAGATGCCGTCAGGCCTTTAGCACTGTCTCTCGGTCCAGCCCGAGGCGGCCAAAAACATTGCGTGTGTCGACGATCAGAGGGGCGTGATCGGCGATCGTCTGATAGTCGATCGCGTCGTGGTCGGTTGCAACGACGACAGCATCGAAATCCTTCAGAGCCGCCTCGGTCAATTCGACCGAGCGGCGCCCCTTGATCGCCATATGCTCCCGCGTGGTCGGTATCTCGGTAACATGCGGATCGTGGAACTCCGCCTTGCCGCCCCATTCCTCGATGAGTTCAATGAGCCGCAATGAGGGGCTTTCGCGGATATCGGGCACATTCTTCTTATAGGCGAGCCCGACGATGAGAATGCGCGAGCGGCTGAGCGCCTTACCACAGCGCCGGTCCAGCGCCTTCGCCAGTTCATCGACCACATGACGTGGCATGGCCGTGTTGATCTCTGCCGCCAGCTCGATGAAGCGGGTCGGCAGTTCGTATTCGCGCGCCTTCCACGTCAGGTAGAAGGGATCGATCGGAACGCAGTGCCCGCCAAGTCCGGGGCCAGGATAGAACGGCATGTAGCCGAAGGGCTTGCTCTTTGCCGCCTCGATCACCTCCCAGATGTCGATGTCCATCGCACCGAGCACGACCTTCAACTCGTTGACGAGTGCTATGTTGACCGAGCGGAAGATGTTTTCCGTCAGCTTGACCGCCTCGGCGGTCGCCGTGGTGGAAACCGGAACGACGGTCTTGACCACGCCCTGGTAGAAAGCCTGCACGAGCGTCGCCGCTTCAATGCCGTCGCCTGCCACGACCTTAGGGATCGTCGCGACTTCGAAGCTGCGGTTGCCGGGATCCTCGCGTTCGGGCGAGAAGCCGAGGAAGAAGTCTATCTTCGACCGCAAGCCGGTTTCTTCCAGTATGGGCTTGATCACGTCATCGGTGGTGCCGGGATAGGTGGTCGATTCCAGCACGACCAGCTGGCCGGGACGCAGATGCTTCGCAATGGTGCCTGCCGTTTTCCTGACAAAGGAGAGATCCGGCTCACGGTTTTTCGTCAGCGGTGTCGGAACGCAGATGATGATGACCTCGCAGACGGCCAGTTCCGCAAAATCCGCAGTGGCGCGGAACCGTCCGCTCGCCACCTGGCCGGCAAGGGCTGTCGACGCCACCGCCTCGATGTAGGATTGGCCGTTGTTCAGGCTCTCGACCTTGTGGGCTTCGATGTCGAAGCCCGAAATCGGGAAGCCGGCGCGTGCGACCGCAACCGCCAGCGGCAATCCGACATAGCCCAGTCCGATCACGCCGACTTGTGCAGCGCGCGTCGAAATCCGGTTTAGAAGATGGTCATATATCGATCGTGAGGCGTCCAAAAATCTGCTTTCCCGTCAATTCGGACAGGCTGTCCGTTCCCGTGGCGAGGCTCACTTGGTCTCAAGGACCATGGCCGAGGCATATTGCGGAAGATCGGTTTCCGCAAGCCGTCATCAAACCGGCACCTTCGCCTTCAGGCTTGCGGCAGCCCTCGCATAGCCGCCGGCCGCGCCATCGATGAAATGAAGGTGGTCGCGCTGCAGCGGCGAAGCGACGAGGCATGTCATCAAGGCCGATTTCTGGCGGTGCAGCCCATAGGTGCAGATGGCCGCCTCTTCCGCCTGTTTCAGCCGGTTCTCGATCCGTTGCAAGACGTCCGAGTCAACGTCGATGGTCATCTTCAAGCCGTCGTCGAACTTCCGGAAATCCGAATTGCTGGCCACGTCGCGTTTGTAGACCTTCGGATCGAAACGACCGATCGTCCACCCGAATCGATCGGCAACGGCCGCTAGCGTCAGCAGGAACAATATCCACAGCTTCGACAACCACCGCCGTCCTGCCGGCGCCACGGCCCTCGCCTCGAGATCGAAGCCGGCGGGCGAAAAACTGTAGGCCGGCCCGTTCACCGGCACTGGATGGCCATCGCGTTCCTGCCTGCCGGCAAGGGCAATGATGTCGGAAACCAGAGACTGAAAACCGCGCAAGTCGCGCGACGGACCCGGTATGGCTATGATCGAGACGATGTCGCCATGCCGTGCTTCGATCGGGTTCCAGCGGCAGGAGAGGCCGGTCAGATCCGGCCGCGCGCCGGCCGGCGCAGGATCGACGCGGTAGCGCCCGGCTTTCATCTCGGTTTCCGCCCAACTGCCACCACCGCCGGCGAACATGGCATAGAAGACCGCTTCGGAGGCTTGGAACCTCGCCACGCGAACGTCGAGACCTTGCGCTCTTATATCCTTTATCGGCACGATTGCGGCACGCAAGGTCAGGTCCAGTTCGTCCGCCACCCATCTCTGGACAGCCGCCAGCGCGTTGCGCGTGATCTCCAGGACCGAGCCTGGAAACGCCACGAGCGCGCCGTCGCCGCCGAACACAAAGGGAAGATCTTGCCGACCCAGCGCATTCAGCAGCGCCGAAATGACACTGGCGCCGGCCATATTGACGGTTTTATAGCGCCCAGCCTCGATCGCCTTGGTCGAGCCGACAATGTCTGCGGCGGCCAGCGCCCAGTCATCGGGGAGAGGCCGATAGTTGTCGATATCGGCAACGCTTTCGAACTTTGCGAAAACCGGCAGAGAAGCCACAAACGGGTCGGACGCGGCAGCTGTTTCCATGGGCATCAGATAGCACATTCCATTGCTTGAAGGGTGAAGTCGATCATGCTGCGAAATTGACTTGCGCCGGCTTTCCGATGATAGGGTTCGGCAATGCGAATTGCCTTCTACGCGCCGCTGAAGTCACCCAATGATCCCGTTGCCTCAGGCGATCGCCAGATGGCACGGACGCTGATCAAGGCGCTGGAGCATGGAGGGTATAGCGTCGAACTGGCATCCGAATTGCGCTTCTACCTACGCGAACCGGAGCCGAAAAGTTTCGATGCGCTCAAGATCGAGGCCCGAGAGGAAGCCGCGAGGTTGACAAGGCTTTGGGATCGTGACGGCAAGCCCGATCTCTGGTTCACTTATCATCCCTATTACAAGGCACCCGACCTGATCGGGCCCGAGCTGGCGGCGGCCTTTGCTGTCCCCTATGTGACGGCGGAAGCCTCCTATTCGAGGCGGCGCAACGCCGGTTTGTGGGGTGATACGCAAGCGTTGGTAACGCGAGCCGTCGAACAGGCGGCACTGAACATCTGCTTCACGCAAAGGGACCGCCAGGGACTGGCGGATGCGGTACCCGGCGCCACTTTCGGCACGCTTTCGCCCTTCATCGACACATCGGCATTCCGTGAAATGCCGGCACGGGGTTGTCCGACGCGCCTTGTTACCATCGCCATGATGCGCCGGGGCGACAAACTCGAAAGCTATCGCATGCTGGCGCAAGCGCTCGGCTCGATCGGTCACCTGCGCTGGACCATGTCGGTCGTCGGGGACGGGCCTGCCCGTGACGAGGTTAAAGCGCAATTCGCCGGCTTGCCCGCCGACCGTATCGAATGGCTTGGCGCGATTGAGCCGACCGCCGTGCCGGATGTCCTCTACAGTGGGGGAATTTACGTCTGGCCGGGTTTCGGCGAGGCCTATGGTGTTGCCTATCTTGAAGCACAGGCCGCCGGCCTTCCGGTGGTGGCTCAGGACATCGCCGGCGTGCCGGAGGTCGTGCGGGATGGCCAGGCCGGGTTCCTCACCCCGCCGGGCGATGTGACGGCGTTCGCTTCTGCCATTGAAAGGCTTCTGGCCCGTAACGACGAAAGAACCATCATGGCCGCAGAAGCCAGACGTTTCATCCTCGAGGAGCGCTCGCTCGATACGGCGGCGGCGCGTCTGGCCGAACTTCTTGCGAAGATCCCGGTCTCATGACATCCGATCCGATCTGGCAACCCTTGGTGGAAGAACTGGCGCGCTGGCAACGGGCGGACCGCAAGGCAGAATTCTGGCTGCGCGACGATGACGCCGTGGATCCGACGCTTGCGCTTGATCGGCTGCTCGACCTCACCAGTGAATTCGGGGTTCCGGTCGCTCTGGCCGTCATTCCAGCCCTGACTGATGAGAAGCTTGTCGTCCGGCTTGACGAGGCGCCGCATGCCACGGTCGCCATCCATGGCTGGGCGCACCGAAATCATGCGCCCGAGGACCAGAAAAAGCAGGAACTCGGGCCGCATCGGCCACCCGAGGCGGTGCTCGATGATCTGGCTCGCGGGCTCTCTCGCATAACCGGCTTGCACGGCGCACGTGCCGTTCCGATGCTGGTGCCACCCTGGAACAGGATCGACGCCGGCTTGGTATCCGACCTTGGGTCGATAGGATTTTTGGCACTGTCGGTCTTTGGGCCGCCGAAGCCGGCTTCGCTGGCGGTCATCAACAGCAATGTCGACATCATGGATTGGCATGGCACGCGCGGCTGCCGCGATCATGGCCTATTGGTTCAGGCCGTCGCCGCGCAATTGCGGCATGCATTCGACGGCGGCGAACCGGTCGGCCTGCTCACCCACCATCTCGTCCATGATGAATCGGCCTGGCTTTTCCTCGAACGCCTGTTCACCGTCACCGCACAGACTGAAGCCTGCGCATGGCTTCCGATCAGGACATTGATCGGGCGCAGCGCCAGCAGAGGAAAATAGCTCAGCCCGCTTTGTGCGATAAGACTGGAAATTCGAGCGTCTGACCATCCCGCGCCGCAAAAGAGCCGGCAAACCTGTTCTTGGCCAGTTTCTCGATCTCGTCCAGTTCCTCGTCGGTGCGCGCCGGATCGTGGTGAACCAGCGCAAGCTCCCGCGCACGGGCCGCCTCGCAGAGCTTGACCCCCTGTTGCCATGTCGAGTGCCCGTTCCCGCGGTAGCGTTCCATTTCCTCCTCGGTGTAGGCGCAATCGTAAATGACGAGGTCGGCATCTTCGATTAGGCCGAGCACCGCCTGATCGAGTTTACCCGACTCATGTTCGGTGTCTGTGATCACCGCCACGACGCGGCCACCCCATTCGACCCGATAGCCTATACAGCCACCGGGATGGGTGAGACTGCCGGTTCGGATCACTACCCCTTCACGCGGCCGAAGCACGTCTCCTGACACGAAATCGCAATAGTCGAGGCTTGCCTTGCAGACGTCCAGTCTCACCGGAAACCAAGGCGGCCGCATGAACTCATCGACCATCTGTCGGGTCGTCATGCGTCCTGCAAGATGCCCGGACCAAAGCCTGACTTTGACGCTGCGGTCATAGATCGGCTTAAATGCCGGCAGCCCGATGATGTGGTCATAATGGCAGTGGGTGAAAAACAGGTCGAAATCGGTCACGCCCGACGCCCGAAGCGCCCAGCCGGCAGGCCGCAAGCCGGAGCCGGCGTCGAACAGAAGCGTATGCTTGCCGCATCGCATCTCAATGCAGATCGTGTTGCCGCCATAGCGGGAGAAGTCTGGCCCCGATACCGAAATGCTGCCGCGGACGCCCCAAAACCTGACCAGGAAAACGTCGTCGTCCATGCAAGCCCTTCATAGTCCCCTAGGCCATCGTAGCCAAACAACTGCTGCTAGGCGAGACAGGTTTCCTCCTGATGACCTTGTCCATGAGAGGTCAGTGCCATCACGACGGCAAGGATCGGCGCAAATCATTCGTTATTTGGCGCTTCGTGCGTCGATCAGATCCGCGGTCGTATGGCTTAGGCGATCGGCGAGAACCCGAACCATCTCGACGGTCATTTCCGGGAACTCCTTCATAAGCCTCAGGAAATGATCCTTGCGAATTCTCAAGGCTTCCACCGGACTTGCGGCTCTGACGGTGGCCGTGCGGGAGCTGTTGCACAATATGGCGATCTCGCCAACGATCGAATTTGGCAGCAGTTCGGCAACTTTTATCGGTCCGCTCTCGGAATCGACCAGAATATCGGCCTTGCCTGAAAGGATGACATAGGCGGCGTCTCCCTCGTCGCCCTGCCGGAAAAGGATCTGGCCGGCGCTGTAGCTTACGCGATCAGATGTGAACGCAAGCAGCTTGAGCTTTGCCGGCTCGATGCCAGAGAACAAGGGAACGCGTTGCAGCATTCCGACCTCATCCTTGAGCAGCATTGTCGCAAACCTCCCAAAATTCACGTCTGCCAGACTAGAACAACCGACATCCAGATGGAATCAATTCTGCTTGCGGATAGCGGGACGAACCGCGCGAACGTGGCGGCCTGATCAGTTGGAAACCTTAATCTCTTGAGCTTGCAGCAAGTTCCCATCGGCGGAACGATCCCATCTGAATGTCCGGGCTCTATGACAGCAGTTCCTTGAAAATACCGCTCCCCGCCAAAAGCGTCTCGTGTGGTCCGTCTTCCACCAAACGACCCGAGTCGAAGACGACAACGCGATCGAACATCATCGCCATTGCCGGATTCGTCACGACCCACACAATTGCCGGCGAACGGCCGTCGCGTCTGGCCTCCTCGAGCACGTTTCGCAGCACCTTCTCCTGTACGCGCTGGTCGAGCGCCGACAGCGGCCGGTTGAGAATGAGAAAATCGGGCCGCTTGAGCAGGGCTCGGGCAACATCGAGCTTCTGTCGCTGCCCAGCGGTCAGCCGCCTGCCGCCTGCGCCGACGTTGAAGTCCAAACCGACATCCAGCAGTTCGGCATAAAGCCCCAATTCATCAAGAATGTCATAGACGATGGAGCGTATGCGGTCCGGCGCGTCGGGATGGTTGCTACCCAGACGCCCGAACAGGACATTGTCCATGACCGTAGCCGCGGCAATGTATTTGGCAGGATCGTAGCGTTCGACCGCATTTTGCAGCTCGGGCGGCAGGCCTTCATAGAACCGGTTGCGTGCGGCGACGATCTTGTTCATCAATTCGTCGCTGAGCAGGCCGAAGCGATGCCGTGGCTCGATATAGGCAAAGCTCAGCGTGACGATCATGGCGCGGTCGTTCTCCGAGACCGTCTCGTAGGGACGGTTCTTGAGCCGTTGCAGCAAGGTTTCGTAGGCGGGTATCTCCTCGGCGCTCATGAAGGCGAGCTGCTGGAAGAACTGGTGATCGGGCGGCAGATCGGCAAACAGCTCGATCGCTTGTTCGGCGATCTCCAAGCCCATTTCGTAGAGCGTGCGATCGAGGCCGGCTTGCCTCAGCACGGAAGCAAAATAGGGATTTGCCGCCAGAGCCCTGTCGGCCAGCTCCGGGCCGGCGGCAGCGCCGAAGAGCAGGTTCTGGCCGATCGTTGCTTCCTTATTGTAGGCGCCCGGTTCGAAAGGAACCACCAGTCCGTTCAATCCTTCGTGTTCCAGCCGGGTTCGCAGCGCCGCACGCAGTTCGACGATCCGCCCGGCAAGCTCCGTGTGACGCGTGAGGTCGGCCGAAGAACGCAAGCCTAGATCCAGAATGTCGCGCGACAGAAGAACCGCGTCGAGCACCTGGCGCACGGCTTCAAAGAGGTCGTGCGGGCCCGTAGCGCCGACGGAAGCGTAGTCGATCCAGTCGCTGTGGATATCAAGGTCTGGGTTGCCCGACCGGCGCGCCTCGTGGATGTTCCAGCGGTGCTGGTCCGCCGCGGCACCGTCATAAGTCACCGATGTCAGCGGCGCATGCTTCAACCCGTAGAGCAGATTGTCGCGGAGGCTTGCCTGGAACAGGAAAACGTCCGACGAGGCATAGGACATGCGCCGGCCGGTCACTGCTTCGGGGAGTTCAAGCAGGTCGTCGGCACCCGAAGCGACCTTTCCGCTTTCCGGCCAGTTCAGCCGCGCGAAGGCCTCTGCAAGCGCCTCCGCTCCACCTGTTGAGGTGCTGACCAGCGCCACCGTCTCACCGGGCTTGACCTGGAGAGAGATACGGTCGAGGAGCATTGCACCGCCATCGTCTGCCATGGACAGACCGATCGCCGACAGGGGGTTGGTCATCGGACCGGGATCGTCGATCGTCAGTGCCCCGATTCGCGGCGCAATGAGACCCTCAACGGTGAATTGTTCGACGACCTGCTGGTATTTGACCTGGACATCCTGCCGGTCCTGATCCCAGTCGATCAGTTCCTTCATCGGTCCGGGCAGGTCCTTGTAGGCGCCGATCACGGCCACGAGCTGACCGACGTCCAACCGCCCCTGAATGACCAGATACCCGCCGACCATGTAGAACAGAAAGGGCGTGATCTGCGCGAGAAAATTGTTGAGGAACTTCACCATGAATTTCCATTGGTAAAGATCGAAGCGGATCTTGAAGATGAGCCCGAGCCGGGCAGCTATGTCGGCGCGCTCGTAGTTTGACGTATCATGGACGTGAACCGCGCCGATGCCGTCGACGATTTCGCCGACGCGGCCCGATAGCGCGCGCGCCGTCAACTGCCGTTTGCGCCCGAGCACGATCAGCCGCCGCCGCATTCGCGGGATCAGCACGATCTGGATCAAGACGATCACGGCGGCGATCATTCCGAGCCAGAAGTTCTGGACCACGATGAACAGCATGGCCGTCACCGCCTGGCCGCCGAGCAGCACCGGCTGCAGGAAAGCATCGCCGATGAAACCGCCCAGCGGCTCCACCTCGTCCTTCACCATGGTTGCCACCTCGGCGGATTTCACGCGCTTGAAATAACGCGGCGGAAACCGCAGCACACGATCGACCAGTTCGAAGCGGATACGGCGCAGCATCCGTTCACCGAGGCGGCCCTTGTAGGTGTTGATGTAGAATTTGAACAGGCCGTTGATGATGACCAGCAGGAGGAACACAAGGCTCAGGGCAAGCAGCGTCGTCGTGCGGTCGAGCTGAAAGCCAGGAAAGAACTGGACCTCTCCGATGAACGGCAGGTTATAGTGTAGCCTCATGAATGGCTGGGTCGCGCCCGGCTGCTCGAAGCCGCGACCTTGGATCGGGCCGTTGACAATCAACTTCGGCAGGTCAAAGGACATGAAATACGGGATCATCGAAAGCAAGACGATAACCAATATCCAGAGCTGCTGCTTCTTGGTGTGGGTCCAGATATAGCGAGCCAGGCTGGGTTCCATATGCGACTGTGGACCTTCAGTTTAAAGAACAAAGTAAAAGCATCAGCTGGTGGACGGCGCATCGGCAATCATCACCGGCGACATGTTCGAAGCCTGCGAGGCGGCTTGGCGGGGCAAGATTGCGTTGTGTCGCCCGAAATCCCAACGTACAAGGCGAATATGATGGATGTCACGCAACCGCGCAATGCCGGCATGAACGGGCACGAGCAGGCCTTGGACCTCACGCGGGGAATTGCTGCCTATGTCAACCACCCTCTCGTGGCAGGGCTGGCGCGCGTCATCGCCAAACATCCGAAGGCCGACATCGCCAACGCCTTCAACCACAAGCAGGTGGCCTGCAAGATGTGGGCGCTCGACAGGCTGTTCGAAAGCTGCGGCGGGCGCTTCGGGCGCATATGGGTTCTGGGCGGATGGTACGGCATATTGCCGGCAATGCTTTTCAACGACCCCCGCTTCGATATTGCGGCAGTCGATAGCATCGACATCGATCCCGAAGTCGCGCCAGTTGCCCGGACCCTCAACCGGGAAGCCGGCGGCCGGTTCCGGGCGCTAACAGCAGATATGTACGCACTCGACTATGCGGCCGGGCCGTCCGATCTGATAGTCAATACGAGCTGCGAGCACATAGCCGATCTGCGTGCCTGGCTTGCCCTGCTTCCGCGGGGCACGAATGTACTGCTGCAATCAAATGACTATTTCAGCGAGCCGACGCACATCAACTGCGTGGCTTCACTTGCAGCTCTCGAAGCAATGGCGGCGCTGCGGGAGATACGATTCTCTGGCGAACTACCGACAAAAAATTATTCGCGCTTCATGCTAATTGGAACTGTTTGATGCATTTCGCCCAAAAGCGCGTAGCGGTTTTAGGACAACGACATGCATCAAAACAAAGACTTAAAGCGCGGCGCCTGAATCCGGTTCAGCGCGACGCGCTTTAGGCCCCGCCATCTGCTTGATCATGTCCTATTCCGAGACCGGGCCTCATTTTAGGGACCGTGTTCGATGCCGCTCGCACAGGATTTGCGCCGAGTGACGCGCCCCTTCCAGATCGAGACAATGCGCTGACGGCCTCGGTGCCACAAGCGCCTGTTCGATCGCCTGCGCCAAACCTTCAGGCGTCAGGTCCTTTTCCATGAGCACCGTTGCAAGCCCGAGTTCTTCGAGCATCAGGGCGCGAACTGTTTGTTCGGTTTCCCCGCCGGCTGCAAACGGCACGAGCAGGGAGCGACAACCCGCGCGCAGGACATCGCAGACCGTGTTGTAACCCGCTTGCGAGACCGACAGGCGGGCGCCGGTCAGCAGGCTGGCAAAATCCTCGCGGAAGCGGAAGATGGACAGGCCCGGCGTGGCATCGCGTGCGATCGCGTCAAACTCGTCTTTCGGCAGGTTGGGGCCGGTGATCAAACACCATTTCCAGCCATTGTTGGCATTCCGCGCCGCTGCGATGGTGGAACCGACAAGGCCCCTTCCGGCAGCCCCGCCGCCAACCGACACCAGAATGTCGAAGCGCTCGGTGGCCGCGGGCGATGGCGGCGCGGCAACGAGCCCTGTGTAGGTGACCTCGGCCCTGATTGCCCCAGCCAGCGGAAATGTCTTGTCGATGGTTGCGAAAGCCGGATCGCCGTGGACCATGACAAGGTCGAAATGCCTGTTGATGAGATCAACCGTTTCCTCATTTCGGCCCGGCTTGACGCGCTCCTGAAGGATATCACGGACGGACGTCACCAGCAGCGGCCTGGGCGACGTCGCGTCGATGGCCTCGATCAGCGGCAAGAGTTCGAAACGCATCTGCCGGCGTCCAAATGGAAACGCCTCGACAATGACGATATCAGGCCTGCAATCCAGGAATGCCTGCAGCAGCATTCCTGAACGCCGTTTCTTGAAATCATCGTCGATGGGTTTGCCCTGCAGGTCGACAAGTCCGGAAAATCCTTCATCACCGGAGGTGACGGGTGGCAGGGACACAGATTTTACACCCAGTCCTGGAAACCCCGCGATCGACGCTCCGCCAGTCACCACGGTTACGTCAAACCCGTCATCGACCAGCGCCGCCGCAATGCGGCTGGCGCGCGCGAGATGGCCGATACCGAGGAGGTGCTGGACATAGAAGAAAGCGCGCAGTCGCTTCATTCGGCGGCCCGCCACTCCCGCTCGAACAGTTCCTTGAGCTGTCCAATGCTAGCCATATGGTCGAAATTGCAGCGCACGCACTGCTCCGCGGCGTCGCCGAGGCGGGCGCGCAGCACGGGATCACGGATCAGGCGCTCCAGCGCCTCTGCCAGGGCAATTGGGTTTTCCGTCGGAACCAGCAGCCCGGTTTCATCCGGCGATAAAAGCTCCGGCACGCCGGAAATATCGGTCGACACGCAGGCAAGCCGCTGGCTGGCCGCCTCCACCAGGACATTCGGCAGACCGTCCCGGTCGCCATTTGCGGTGATCCTGCAGGCCAGGGCGAAGATGTCGGCGAACCGGTAGTGCTCAAGCACCTCCTCTTGCGCAAGCGCGCCCTTCCAGGAGACGCGTCCATCCAGTCCGAGCTTTTGCGCCAGCGCCTTGAGCCGTTCCAGTTCCTCGCCGCCGCCGATATGCTCGAAACGCCACGCCAAATCGCCAGGCAAGAGGGCAAGGGCCTCCAGCAAGGTATCGTAACCTTTCTTTGCAACGGCGCGCCCGACGCTCAGAATGATGACCGGTTCGTCCGGCGCCGAGCCGTCCCGCTGTTTTCGCGCCTCGCCGAAACTGCCGAAGCGATCAAGGTCGAGCCCATGGTAGCTCAGATGCACGGACGAGTTGCCATTGGCGAGTTCGTTCAGACGGTCGAAGCCGGTTTTCGTGCAAGTGACCGTCCAGCGCGCCGAGGAAAGCTTGCCGGCCAGATCCCAGTCCGCCGAAGTCCAGATGTCCTTGGCATGGGCTGAGCAGCTCCAGGGCAGACTACGAAGCAGGCTGGCATAGCGCGTCACCGAGGCCGGCGTGTGCGCGAAATGTGCATGCAGCCATCCCGCGTCTTGCGGCCATTCGGCCGCCAGCACGAGCGCTTGCCCGAAGCGGCGCACGCGATTGCGCGTAAAGTCGCGGGGGATATCGGCAGCCAGCGATCCGAGCGCGCGCCAGAACCCCGGCCGCAGCAGATAGGCAAACAGCGAGCGAACCACGCGCAGCGGCTCGTGATGCAGATATTCCGGCAGATAATGGACGGGCGCTTTGATCTCGTCATGCACGGGGTGGCGTTTTGCGTCGGTCGGCCGCCTGAGCGCGACGAGTATCAGGTCGAATCCCGCGCGCTCCAGACCGAGCAGTTCCTGCGCGATGAAGGTTTCCGACAGCCGCGGATAGCCCTTCAGAACCACGACGATCTTGCGACGTTGCAACTCAGCTCATTCCCTCAATGACCGAAAGGTGAGGGCTGGCCCGCCGATCGAGCAGTTCTGCAACGATTTCGGAAATATGAGGCAGCCCTTCCAGCCTCAGATGCGGATTGCTCTGGGATGGGCGGGGCCGGTCCGGTAGCGCCACCAGTGCATCGGCAAACCGCTGGGAATCCTTGGCTTCGTCCGGCAAAAGCATCTCGATGAGGCCGAGTTCGGCTGCGCGCCGAGCGCGGATCAGTTGTTCCTGGCGGGGCTCGACGCGCGGCACGATCAGCGCCGGCTTGTCGAAAGACAGTATCTCGCAATAGGTGTTGTAACCACCCATTGCCACTACCGCCTTGGCGCCGGCAATCAGGTCTTCCATGCGGTTGTCGAACTCGATCATCTTGACGCAGGGGATCTTGGACCCCTTCTTGAGCAGCTTGTTGCGCTTGCGCGCCGGCATGTAAGGCCCAAGCACGATCAGCGCCCTATGCTGCAATTGCGGGTCCTGCTGATAGGCATCGATGACGTCGTGGATCAGTTCCGCGCCGTCACCGCCGCCCCCCGTGGTAACGAGGATATACTCGCCCTCGGGCCGGTGGCCGGGCAACTCATTCCGCTGCAGGCTCCGTTGCAGGAAGCCGACGAACCGCATCTTTGCCCTGACAGCCGGCGGCACATCCAAGCCGGTCAACGGATCGTAGAAATCCGGCGGGCCATAGGCCCAGACCTTGTCGTAGAACAGGCCTATCTTGCGCATCACATCCCTGCGTGCCCACTCTGCTTCGAGCAGATGCGGCGCATCCATCACCTCGCGCAGGCCAAGCACGAGCGTGGTACCTCGCGTCTTGAGGTAGGACAGCGTGTCCTCGATCTCACCGCGCAGGCCGAGCGGTTCCTTGTCGACGATGAAGATTTCCGGCCGGAAGGTCTCGGCTGTGTGGCGGATGATCGACTGCCGCATCCTGAGCGTCTCATGCAGATCGATATCCTTTTCCAGCGAGGTGTATTCGCCGTTGCGCAACTTGATGACGCTGGGGATCTTCACGAAGTCGACACGGGCGCGATAGTCGAAGGCGCCGGCGATAGGCGCGCCTGAAATGATCAGCACCTGAAGTCCGCGGAAATCCTCGACCAGCGAATGCGCGATCGTCCGGCAGCGCTGCAAGTGGCCGAGCCCGAACGTGTCGTGGCTATACATGAGAATTCGAGCGTCTTGTACGTGCTGCGTCATTATTGAACGTCTTTCAGAATTCTCGCGTTGAGAACCGGGGACGACCCGCTGGATTCGAAACCACCCTCGCGAGCCCACCGACCTGTTGTGAAACATGAGGGCAAAATTTTCAATTTGTATTCCTCAAGGGGTCCATATGCTGAAGCGGGAGCCGCACCCGCTCAGTTGCCCGCTTGCCACGGATCATGAAGAACCTGCACCATTCGCTGGTATTGATCATCCCCGATTTTCCATCTTTGGCTGCCGGCCCTGAGCGCTGCCGCCGTCGTTACGCGGTTGATCGCCTTGCGGTTGAACGCCCGTGAGCGCAGAGATTGCGGACCGTCACACTGCTTCGACGACCCCGCGCCTGCCGGTTTGATCGCTAAGTCGCGGCCGCTTTTAAGATGGAATCGCTCCAACTTCCATTGCCACGTCGGTGACGTGGCGTTCGGCTGGGTCAAACCAACGGATTCCGTCTTGCGGGCTTGGTATTTGTCTGACATAGTTTACCATCTCCTAATGTTGCAGTGGGTAATTGGGGCACAGAAATGGCGAAGGAATCTTCGAGTGCCGCTTCTTCGGCAAGTAAAGCGGACGCAAATCTGATAGGTAATGCAGAGGGAAACGGGCTGAACTTCATGGCCTCCCAGGCTCGCGAGGGCGGGGCCGGCGGTGATGCTCCAGGTGTCGACAAGATACGCGATCTTTTGTTCGGCAATCAGATGCAGGACTACGACCGCCGTTTCTCCAAGCTTGAAGAGCGGTTCCTGCAACGCTTCAAGGATGTCGAGTCCGAAACCAAGCGCAATCTTGAAACCTACGAGTCGAATGCCAAGAAGCAGGTCGACTCGCTGGCGACGCAGTTGCGCAACGAAAAGGATGCGCGCGCCGAGGCCGACAAGGAGATCGACCGCAATCTTCGCGATCAAAACCAGGCGCTCGAAAAGCAGGTGCGCGCCTTGTCGGACCAATTGAGCGAGCTCGAGCGTGAATTCGCGGATCGCATGAGCAGAAGCGACCATTTGCTGCGCGAGGAAATCAAGCAGAAGAACGAAAGCGCTCAAATGCTGATGGAGAAGATCTTTTCCGATCTAAGCAACGTCAAGACTGACCGGAATCTTCTGGCCGGCCTGTTCGTCGAGGTCGCGAAATGTCTCAACCAGGATCCCGTCGGCATCAAGGGCAATTCGGAGCGTGGCTGGAAAGTGAGTTGATCGGAACTTGACGTCGAGCGTCGAACCAATCAGCCTATCTCAAAGACAAGCTTCGAACGATACCGGTATTGATCGCGAGGCTTTGGCCCGCCTTTTGGTGGAAATTGCCCGGAACGTCGATCCGGACAATCGTGCCCTTTACGAAGGCGTTCCGGCCGCCGATCATCGGCTTGAAAGGCTCCGCCAACTGCTCGTCGGCGGCGAGATCTCGGAGCTGTCACGCGTTACGCACCTGCTCGACGAACCCGAGCAGCTTGCCGCCGCGGTGGGAAACGTTCTGCCCGAAGCAACGGCGCGCGCGTCCCATGCGCAACTCGGCGAGGCCCTTGCCCCGGCCGTCGAGAGAGCCGCGCAGCGGTCCATCCAAAAGAACCCGAACACGCTGACCGATATATTGTATCCGGTTTTTCTGCCGGCCATTCGCAAGTCGATCGGCGAAAAGATCGACCAGACCTTCCAGTCGTTGAATGAGTCTCTGAGGCATATATTCACTTGGCATGGGTTGAAGTGGAGGTTTGAAGCCTGGCGAACGGGGACAAGCTTCTCGGCAGTTGTTCTCAAGCATTCTCTTATCTATCGCGTGGAACATGTCTTTCTCATCAGTCGCGCTTCTGGGCTCCTGATTGCGCATGTAACATCCCAAGACGCAACCAGCGAAGACCCTCAACTGATTTCCTCGATGCTGAGCGCCATCCAGGATTTTGTGAAGGACTCTTTCAAAGAGAAGGAAAACAGCGGCCTCGACACCATCCGGTTTGGGGAACTTCGCCTCTGGTCGGAAGTCGGACAGTTTGCGACCCTGGTTGCGGTGATCCGGGGAAATCCTCCGGAGGAACTGCATGAAGTCATCCGCGACGTACTGCTTCGCATCCATCAAGAATCCTCGCGAGCCCTGGAGCGGTTCGACGGCGATAGTTCCCAGTTGCCCGGCGTGGAGACGCAGTTGCAGACCTGCGTCGAGCTGCAGCACATGGATACGAAAGAGGGATTTCCGTGGCTGGTGGTGACGGCGGTCCTGCTGGCATTGATCGTGGGGGGCGGCTGGTTCTTTCTGTCCTGGCAATCCGCACACCGCTGGCAGACCTACCTGTCGCGGCTGGCAGCCCAACCGGGTATCGTCGTTTCGGACCAAAAAATCCGTGGCGGCGAGTTCTATGTCGCCGGCCTGAGAGACCCGCTCGCCGCGGACCCACAGTCGCTGCTGCCGGGAACGGAGGTCGATCCCGCCCGCGTTCATTCAAACTGGCACTTCTATCAGAGCCTCGAGCCGGAATTCGTGCTGAAGCGGCTGTCGGCGTCGCTGGCGCCGCCGGATTCGGTACGACTCTCGGTCGTCGATGGTCGCATTGTCGCCGAGGGCGAGGCGACCACCACGTGGATCGACCGGGCGCGGGCCGCTGCCCAGCAGCTTTCGGCAGGCGGCCCGGTCTTCGACATTTCCGGGGTCAGCGATGTGAGCGCCGAGGAGCGCTGGCAGGCCTACGTGTCGCAACTGGAGACCCAGCCTGGCATCATCGTCGCCGATCACAACGTGCGCGACGGCCAATTCTACATTACAGGTCTGAGAGACCCGCTTGCCGCCGACCCAAGGTCGCTGTTGGCGGGAACGCAGGTCGATCCCGCGCGTGTTCATGCAAGCTGGCAATTCTACCAGAGCCTTGAGCCGCAGTTCGTGCTTAAACGGCTGACGGCCTCGCTTGCTCCGCCGGATTCGGTGCGGCTTTCAGTCGTCAATGATCGCATCGTTGCCGCGGGCGTAGCCACCACCGCGTGGATCAACCGGGCGCGCGCGGCCGCCCAGCAGCTTTCAGCCGGCGGCCCGGTCTTCGACATTTCCGGGGTCCGTGATGTAAGCCCCGAGGAGCGCTGGCAGGCCTATGTGTCGCGCCTGGAGGCGCAGCCCGGCATCATCGTCGCCCAACAGAATGTGCGCGATGGCCAATTCTATATTGCCGGCCTGAGAGACCCGCTTGCCGTCGACCCGCAGTCGCTACTGTCCGGGACGCAGGTCGATCCCGCGCGCGTTCATGCCAGCTGGCAATTCTATCAGAGCCTTGAGCCGCAGTTCGTCTTGAAGCGGCTAACGGCATCGCTGTATCCGATGGATAAAGTGCGACTTTCAATCGTCAAAGGTCGCATTGTTGCCGAGGGTGAGGCTCCCGACACCTGGATAGATCGGGCGCGCGCAGCGGCAAGACAGCTTTCAGAAGGCGGGCCGGAGTTCGACATCTCCAAGGTTCGCGATGTGAGCCCCGATGCACGCGCGGCGGAGCATTGGCAGTATTATGTGTCGCGACTTGAGGCCGAACCGGGAATCATCGTCGCTCAGCAATCGGCGAGGGGCGGAGATTTCTACATTTCCGGTCTGAGAGATCCTCTTGCCGTCGACCCAAAAGCTCTGCTGTCCGGAACACAGGTCGATCCCGCTCGCGTTCATTCACAGTGGCAATTCTATCAGAGTCTTGATCCGAAGTTCGTGGTGAAGCGGCTGACGGCGTCGCTGTCCCCGCCGAAATCGGTTCGGCTTTCGATCGTCCAGGGTCGCATCGTCGTTGTGGGCGAGGCACCTGCCGGCTGGATCAGCCGAGCGCGGGCCGCCGCCGACCAACTTTCGGCGGACGGAGTGGTTCTGGATGTCTCGCAGCTGAGCGAGCTAAACCTTGCAGAGCTTAATCAGTTGAGAGAGGCCATCCAGACGACCGATATTTTCTTCTCTTCCGGTAGAGTTGTCCCGGGACCGGAGCAGACGCCGGTGCTCGACAGACTGGCTGATCAGCTGAAGGAATTCGCAGAAAATGCCCACAAGGCAGGCGTGACGGCGCGGTTCATGTTGACCGGCCATTCGGACATAACGGGTCGCGAGACGGCCAACGCGTCGATCAGCGCCGCCCGCGCCGAGACAGTTCGCGCGCTTCTCAACAAGCGCGGCGTCGCTCCGGAACTCCTGCAGGTTCGGGGCGCCGGCACCTTCGAGCCGGCGGTGCCCGAAAATGAAAATAGCCGAACTGGGAACTCCACCAATCGCCGGGTTTCGATTACGGTGAACCTAGAGTAGCGCGGAGCCCAGGATGCTGCAAAAAAAGATCTGCATGTTGGGCGGGTTCGCCGTCGGCAAGACCAGCTTGGTGCGCAGGTTCGTCCAAAGCATCTTCTCGGAAAACTACCTGACCACGGTCGGCGTCAAGATCGACAAGAAGAGCGTCGCGTTTCCGGACAAGACAGTGGACCTGATCTTGTGGGATCTGGCCGGCGAAGACGATATCGGCTCGTTCCGCGTCAGCTATGTGCGAGGCGCGACCGGGCTCGTGCTGGTCGCCGATGGAACCCGGCCAGCCACTCTTGCGGTGGCGCTCACGCTGCGCGAACGGTGCGAGGCCGAATTCGGCGCCATGCCGTTCATATTGCTGTTCAACAAGTCCGACCTGACTGATCGGTGGGCGATACCGGAGGGCGAGATCGACGAACTCAAGCAACGTGGATGGCAGATCTATCTGACGAGCGCGCTTTCGGGCGAACATGTCGACGATGCGTTTCGTCAGCTTGCTTCGATGGTCGCCAACTAGACCATGTCCAGTTTGCCGAAAGAAGTCAGAAGCTGGATATACGACTTCTTCTCGAATGAGCGCTTCGCAGCTTATCTGATGATCGATACCCGGCAATGCATAGAAGCCAAGGGCGGCAATCTCGACTTTTACGGGCTCTCGTCGCTTCGCCTCGGCGAGCCCGTTGCCCAGCAGCTTGAATTCATGGAAGGGCTGCTGCCTTGCCCCGAGCTTCCATTCCATATGCCTATGATGGAACTGCCCGGCGGGCATGTCGCGGACCTTCACTTCTTTGGCGATGGCGACTCGGTGTGGCTGGTCTTTCTCGACGCCACGCCCGAACGCGACCACCAGCAGCGGCTTCAGCAGAAGGCATACGAAATGACGCTTCTGCAGGAGAGGGAGCGTCAACTCAATGCGAAGCTGCAATCGACGAATGAGGCATTGAGGGAGAGCCAGGAGGGTTTGTCGCGCGAGTACCGGCGCGCCGAATCCCTGCTCCTTAACATTCTTCCGGCCTCGATTGCGGAGCGGCTGAAGGCGGACGAGCAAATTGCAGACAACCACGCGGAGGTCAGTGTGCTCTTTGCCGACATCGTCGGTTTTACGGAAAGAGCGCGGAGCGTCGGAGCCACGACGACGCTCGCTATCTTGAATTACTTCTTCAGGGCTGCGGATCTGCTCTCGGAACAGCATGGCTGCGAAAAGATCAAGACCATCGGCGATTGCGTCATGGCGGTCGCTGGCCTGCCCGTCGCGCGACCAGATCACGCGCACGCCCTTGCACATTATGCGCTCGAGCTGCGGGAGGCGGCCAGGTGCGAGCGCTTCGCAGGAGAACCGCTAAGCCTTAGAATTGGAATTCACTCAGGGCCAATCGTCGCGGGCGTCATCGGCAAAAGGCGGTTCGTCTATGACCTGTGGGGCGACACCGTCAATCTCGCCGCGCGCATTCAAAAAGCCGCAGAGCCCGATGAAATCCGTATTTCGGATGCGACTCATCAATTGCTTGGGCCGGAATTTGCTTGCGAGCCGCTCGGGGAAACGGAATTGCGTGGCACAGGTCGCGTGCGAATGTGGCGGCTCTAGGCACCTTTACGCTTGCCTCGAAGGCATCCTATTTTGGAGGGCAGCAGCCACTCGCGGGCATAGAAATGTCGGTACTGCCTTTTGTAAGAATTTACGCGCCGCTCAACGCGGTGCTGGCTGCGCCTGGGCTTCTGGCGGTGGCTGGGCTCACGATACCGGACATGTCCGGACGAAGCAGGCTGGCTCTGGCTGTGGTGCTCGCTGTCATTTGGGGCGCCTATCTCCTGCAAATGGCCGCGACGCTGCTCAAGCGCCAGGCGGGAGACGTTAGGGACAGGACGCCGGCAATCGCCATCGATGTGCTCGCGGTCTTGGTTCCACTCGCCGCATTTCTGCTCGTTGGCACGCCCGACCGGAGCCTCTACTGTGCTGTCTGGCTCCTGAAACCGCTGCGCGACTCGACTTTCTTCCCGGTGCTGGGCAGGGTGCTGGCCAACGAAGCGCGCAACCTGATCGGCGTCACCACGCTCTTCGGCGTCGTTCTGTTCGGTGTCGCTCTAGCGGGCTATGTCATCGAGCGCGATATCCAACCGGAAAAGTTCGGCAGCATCCCCCAGGCAATGTGGTGGGCGGTGGTCACGCTGTCCACCACCGGCTATGGCGACGCTATTCCGCAAAGCTTCGCTGGCCGTGTCCTTGCTGGGGCTGTCATGATGAGTGGCATCGGCATCTTCGCCCTCTGGGCAGGCATTCTTGCCACCGGCTTCTATCAAGAAGTCCGTCGCGGGGACTTTGTCCGTAATTGGCAATTGGTCGCCGCCGTGCCGTTGTTTCAGAAGCTCGGACCGGCCGTGCTGGTCGAGATCGTGCGCGCGTTAAGACCTCGCACCGTGCCGGCGGGCGCCGTGATCTGCCGCAATGGCGAGAGCGGTGACCAGATGTTCTTCGTCGTGGAGGGGCGCGTCAGCGTCGCAACACCGAATCCGGTGGAGCTTGGCCCTGGCGCCTTCTTCGGCGAGATGGCGCTGATCAGCGGCGAACCGCGTATGGCGACCGTCAGCGCCGCAACGGCGGTCTCACTGCTATCGCTGCACTCTTCGGATTTCCAGATGCTATGCGGCAGCAGCCCGGAGATCGCGGAAATCATCCGCAAGACCGCGCTCGAGCGGCGCGGCGCGGCGCCGATGCCTTGACAGTACTACGAGGTGCAACTGCGGGACATGTCCATTCCGGCCCCGAATTTCGACCTGGGTAAGGGCGCCGGTTTTTTCGCCATGAGCGTAGACCTCGGTGCGTGTCGGGAAGAAGCTGGTCGGCTGCGTTGTCTCCCTGTTAAAGATTGCCGCCCTGGATCAGAGCTGGAGGGCTCAAATGAGTTCGCCCCTGGTGGCTATGGGTATTGCCTTGCCGATTACCCAAAAAAGGCGAGTTTCGACCGATGGCGACGTATCAAGTTTCTGCCGCAACGGGATGTCTTCAGGACACCGCGACGCGGGTGGTCTTTTCAGTATAGCGAGGCGGTACTCGGCCGTGGAGGGCGTACGACAGCGACATGACCCCGTCCACCCGAACAATTGAGGTAGCAATGCAGCCGGCCAGATCCTCGATCTTGGGCATTAACACTACAGTTGCGGATATCCGCGCCGTTTGTAGTGACAGATGGATGCCGCGGCCTGATGTCGTCGTCGCCACAGCGACCAGGCGATGATGAAGGGCTTTTGTGTCGGTGGGAAGATGAGGATCCGGGCGAGGAGATAGCGGATCTCGGGGACGCTCGGAACGAGCGCAGTCATCCGAATCAGGCGGCGATTGACCCTTTGGACTCGTTTCGTTCGGTTTGCTCCATGCGCTGCGGCGAAGATCGGCCGATAGTTTGGACAGGAACGCCAGGGCGGTCATGCATAGGCTCATGTGGCGATGCCATCCGTGCCAGGACCGAGCCTCGCAATGATCAAGTCCGAGATCATCCTTGGCGCGCTCAAAGCACTCCTCGACCGCCCAGCGCAGGCCGGCCACTGCCGCCAATTCGGCCAAGGAGGAACCGGGCGGGGCGAAGACCAGGTAGTAGGCTTTTTCTCCGGATGTCGATCGCTTGCGGCGGACGAGAAGCCAATGCTCGAAGCCGCCTTTTGACGTCCAGGGGCGGCGGATGCGTGCCCAGTCGCAGCCGGTCAATCTCGAGTTGCTCCGGCTTCATCTGCCCGTGGCGGGGAAACGCATGCTGCGGATCCGTCGACAGATCGCGCACCCATTTGCGCAGCACGTTCTCGTGGACATCGAGGTCGCGGGCAGCCTGGGCCACCGCAACGCCCCGATCCTTGATCAATCTCACCGCCTCAAGTTTGAACTCGCGGCTGAACTTTCTTCTTTGCATTCCCACTCTCCAGTTCCGTCACACACCTTATCTCGGTGTCCACGAAACCGGCAGCAGGCCAGACAGACTTTCCCGCAACGAGAGCAGCTTGCCTTAAGGCCGGATTCTGTGGGCCGCATTTGCTAGCGAAGCGCCATGAGCAACCGATTGCCGCCCGCCTGGGCAAAGCACCTGAAAACCAAACCCACGGCTAAGACACCGCCGCCGAAAGCTCTGCCGCCAGCAGCCCAGCGAAAGTCTGGCCCGCCCCAGAACCAGGCCGACGACATGCTGTTGAGGCAGGCGCTCGAACTACAGAAGGCTGAGCGACTGCCGGAGGCCGAGGAACTGTGTCTGCGCGTTCTGGCGCGGACCCCAAACCACCGCTGGCATTCTATATACTGGGAACGCTCGGGCTCGGACACGACGCCGAGAAGGCCCTGCGGTATTTCGCTCGGGCGGTTGGAGAGGAGCCGCAGAACCCCTATTACCACCTCAGCCTCGGCGAAGCGTATTTGAAGGTCAGCGAATTTACGCCTGCGATCAGGCACATTCAGTACGCCCTCGATTTGAAGCCGGATCTGGTGGAGGCGCTTTGCACCTTGGGGGACGCATACACAAAGTCAACGCTTCCCGCCACCAAAGCTCCAAAGGCCGTTCAGCGGAGCAGACAAGAAGGGCTCTCCCCTGAGTACTCAGATGGCTGACTTGCCTGGGCCCAAAGAGGCGCAAAACTGACATTCCTTGCGGCGTGACTCTCGAATGCCGCGCAAAAATGGGTGGACGAACTCAGAGCAGCGAGCTTATGGAAATCGTGACTTGTCGCCCCGGCTGTGTAACAAGCTGCGTAACAAAGCAGATAAAAAAGCTACGTATTTTCAACGTTATAGGCCCAAGATCGACAGACGCTCTCTCCGCCATAACCTTTTATTTCACAGATCTAAAGTGACTTCTCGCAATGCCGACAAGATGATGTGTAACAACCGCCAGAATTCGATCGCACACCATGCGTGCCGGGTTGCGTGAGATAGGGCGCGCCGTCCGCCAGCGGGCCGCTTCTTAATTGGAATTTGCGGCGGCTCAAGACACCCGGCGAGGACCCTAACGAATGCGATTACCCTCCAGGTCGAAGATACGCGCGCGGACAGGCTGAAAGCGCGATGTGATCGTCTCGCCGAAGCGCGGCTGGTCCTCGCGGCGCTCGGCGACCACGGTCTCGCCGCTCGCCAGCGCGCCGTGGACGTAGGAGGTCGAGCCGAGGCGCTCGGTGACGTCGACGGCAAGCGAAAGTGTCACGCCCTGCTTCTCGTCGAGATGCTCCGGCCTGATGCCCAGCGTCACCGTCTTGCCGTTCTCCAGCTTCGTCTTGAGATGCGTGATGTCCATCCTCGCCTCGCCGGCCGTGAGCGCCTTGCCGTCATCGACCACCGTCGCCTTGAGAAAGTTCA